>CAYUSC010000120.1:4050-8248 GCA_964447265.1 uncultured Candidatus Brevefilum sp. | reverse complement strand
ATATAGACCTCGCCATCGGCCATATAGCCGTAGTCGCCGGTCAGGTACCAGCCATTAATGAAGGCCTTTTCGGTCTCATCCGGCCGGTGGTAGTATTCCGTCAGCATGCAGTTGGAGAACACGGCCAGTTCGCCGATGTGCCGTTCGGGCAAAGTGTTGCCATCCGCATCCACCACTTTGACCTGGGTGTTGGGGATGGGTTTGCCGGCGGAGACCATGTTGATTGCGGGCTGGCCTTCAACGGCGGGCCGGGCGATCCGTTCGGTCTGGACGGCGTCCCGATCCACCGGGTCGATCCGGACGGGGCTATCCACGCCGCCCTGAGTGACGGCGAAAGTGTTTTCCGCCATCGCATAACTAGTCCCGAGGGCGCTTTCCCGGAAACCGTAGGGTTGGAAGGCTTCGAGGAAAAGCTGCTGGCTGTCCTGCCGCATTGGCTCGGAACAATTGGTCACCAGCCGCCAGGAGCTGAGATCCACGCCTTCCATATGGCGGGCGCGGATCTTGGTGGCGCAGAAGTTATAGGCAAAATTAGGCAGCCAGACGAGGGTGCCTTTATAATCGCTAACCGCCTGCATCAAGCGCTGCGGCGCCCGAACCCAGTCGAAGGGGGACATCAGCACCAATGGCAGGCCGTAGAGGATCGGCATCAGAAAACCGGCGATCAGGCCCATGTCGTGATAGAGGGGCAGCCAGCTTACCAATACGTCCGTTTTGGGGTCAATATGGAGCACATCGGCATAGGTGCTGACCTGGTTCAGGACGGCCTGGTGCGAGAGGGCGACGCCCTTTTGCAGGCCGGTGGTGCCGGAGGAGTGTTGGAGCAGGACGATATCTTCAGGCTTGCGGCGGGAAAGGTCAAATACCGGCTCTTCACCTTCACCCAGTTGTTCCGCCACCATCACGGTGCGGACGGAATCTTCGTCCTTAAGGGCGGCACGCACTTCCATTTCAAATTCCGCGTAGGTGAAGATCGCCGCCGGCTGGGTCACTTCGATCAGGGAAGCCAGGTCCTTGCGGTATTTCTCCGGCTGGAGTTTTTCCGTCAGATAGGGCATGATCGAGGGGATCGCGCCGTGGAGGATTGTGCCGAAGTAAGTACGGATCAGGTCGCGGCCATGCTGGAAGATCAACAAAACCACCTCGCCGGGCTGGATGCCTTCGGCTTCCAGTTTGCGCTGAGCGCCGACCGCCCTGGTCAGCAGCTCCCGAACGGTGATGGGCAGATCTTCTTCTCCGGCGTGTTGCAAGGTGATCGCAACGTCATCCGGTCGATTTTCGTAATGGCTTTTTAAAATGTGGTGAAACGTCTGCATTAAGCGTCCTGGCGTTCGATGATCAGGTCGGCTAATTGATTGAGGGTGTCAAAGGTTTCCGCATTCAGTTCGGTATCGTCAATGTGGACATCGTAGTTGTCTTCAACAAACAGGGCCACATCCACCAGGCTGAAGGAATCGATCAGACCGCTGGAGATCAGGGCTTCGTCGGCGTTGATCTGCCGGTCGGGCTGCTGCAGGACCTCATCACGCAGGTAAGTTGCTAATTGGGCAATGATTTCGTCTTTCATGTTCAGTTAGTCTCCTCTTTGAGAAATTCCAGCCGTCCGAGGTTGGGTATTTGACGGCAATCTTGCTTATTTTACCACCGGGGAATACCCCTTAGGGGGTAATCAATTGTTCCAGGGCGGGTTTCAAGGCGTTATAGAAGACCTGGGAACCGGCGGGGGTCAGGTGGACGGCGGAGTTGGTGAATTCGGCTTCGGGGACGACATCCCAGAGGTCAATATAGGTCCAACCGCCATCTGCGGAGAGCATTGTCAACAACTCCCGATACTGGTCATATGCCCAGCGGGGATAGAAGAAGTTATAACGGACATCGCTGTTGGCCCCGGTGCTGACCAGGATCGGTTCGTTGACGATCAGCACGGGCACATCCCCGGCCAGGGTTGTCCCGGCGGAGAGGGCAGCGGTCAGCAACTGGTCGGTGGGCAGGTTGCCCGAATCCCATCCGGCGAAGGCGGTGTCATCCGCCTCAAAGTCGCGCTGGGCGGGAGTGTAGTTGCTGGGATAGGTCTGGTCAATCCCCGTGGCGGCCCACATTATGCCATAGAACTGCAATTGGAGGGCATCAAAGATTGTGCGCCGGCGACCAATCAGGGTTTGATCCCAGTAAGTGGTCTGAGTGAATGCTGCGAGGTTATCCTGCAGGGAAAGGTTGTAAGTATCGATCAGAGGGATCACCCGCTGGGGGTTATTGGCAACCAGGGGTGTTTCGATCTGGATTGAGTTGGGGAAGGATTGGAGCGTGACCGGCCAGAGGATCAGATCGGGGTCATAGGTCAGCGCTTTTTCCAGAATCATCAGATCCTTGGCCAGGGACATCGAGGGATAGGCTAGGTTATAGGCTCTGACCGTTCGGCCGTCACCAGTGGTGAGGCCATCGGCATTGATCAGGCCGCTGAGGGTATCCTGCGGTTCCAGCAGGGTGCCCCAGGTGGCGCTGTCCCCGATCAGGATGATGCGGAACTCAACGGCAGGCTTTTCATCTGCGTTAATTTCGTGGGAGGCGAACATCGCTTCCAGGTCATATAGACTGAGGTTATAAGCTTCGGTGGGATTCTCGCCAAAGGGCAGGCGGACTCTGCCGGGCCAGATCAGGTTATAGAGCGAGAGCTTCCCAAGGCCGTTACCAACCGGGATCAGGCCAACTGCAAAGTTGATGATCAGGAAAAGCAGCAGGCCTTTGATCAACACATTGCGAATGAATTTACCTGTGGAGCGGGTCTCAGTGGTTTTTTCTTCTGTCATTTGTTCCGTATCTCTTGTCGAACGGTGGATGGGATTATTCCGCGGCGGCTAGCTGCTGGCGCAGACTGTCCAGCAGTTCCAACGCGGAGAGGTTGCGGATATCCCAGCCCCGGTAGTTGAGGTAGACGTTTTCGCGGTCCTTATCCAGGCCGTAATTGGGCAGATCCTGCACGGTTGCCCAGAAATTCCAAAGGGGCAGGTGCCGGTCATAGGCGACCTGCGCCATGGCCAGATTGCGGCTGTAATCGCCTTCGGCGTTATCGGCTTTGGTTGAGAGCACAGGCAGAACGCCCTGCTCCAGCAGGATGTCCACAATCTGGTTCAGGTAGGCGATGTAATCTTCCTGAGAAGTGGAGGGTGTCCAGTTGGTCCCCAGGCTGATCAGGGCCAGGGAGGAATTGGAAACCCGGACTTCGCAGGCGACCGGGGTCTCGGTGGTTTCACAGAGATCCGGGTCGCTCCAATAGGGGTTCAGGGCGCTGGCGGCGGTCATCCCGTTCTTGACGGTGATGCTGCGGTGCACGAAGGAACCGGCGTACCAGTCGATGGTGTCTTCGAGATATTCCTCGCCTTCCGGCAGGGTGTAGCGGGCCTCGTCATAGAGGCTGAGGAAATAGGTGGGCGAGCTCTGGCAATCACCGATCACCGAGAAGACATGGGCATCGCGGCCCAGTTCCTGACCCAGGGAGTAAACCTCATAAGCATAGGATTCCAGCTCGGGAATCACCGGCCATTCTTGCCAGTCCTCAGGTTTGAGGCGGGTGTCGGGTGTGGCGGTGGGAACCAGGGTTTCGGTGGGGGTGGGCTGCAGTGTCCCTGTCGGTGTGAGCGTGGGCTGCAGCGTGGCGGCGAGAGTCGCGCTGGTGGTTGACGTTGATTGAGGTGTGCACCCGGTGATCAAGGCAACAGCCAAAAGGCTGACAACCAATATCAAGAGCGGAGAGGGACCAGATAGGTGTTTCATGCCAACCCAAACAGCTTTCCGAAGGTCTGGAGCGCCAGACTTGTGGTGGACAGGGCAAACCAGATCCAGCCCAGACTGACGAAAACGAAATTGGCAGCAACTCCGCTCACATAGAAGATCTTTTCCAAAGACGGCTTTTTCTCAACCAGGGCGGCAATCTTCGGGCCGGCAAAACTGCTCCAGCGATTATGGATGAAAAGGCCCAGCCCATGCCAGAGACCCCAGATAACGAAATTGGGGGTGATCCCGTGCCAGAGTCCGATGATCAACATGGTGCTGATCTGCGTGATGAAAATGATCAACGGGGCGGGGAGTTTCTTGTTCCGGCGCAGGCTGCGAGTGATGGGGTTGAAGAAATAGCCCCGGAACCACTGCGTCAGGGTCATATGCCAGTTGTTCCAGAACAGGGTCAGGTTCGGTTCACGAT
>CAYUSC010000120.1:0-4040 GCA_964447265.1 uncultured Candidatus Brevefilum sp. | reverse complement strand
TTGGGCTGGCGATAGGGGTGGTTGAAGTTCTCCGGTAGGGTGAAACCCAGGAGGTGGCCCATGCCGATGGCGATATCGGAGTAACCGGCGAAGTCAAAATAGAGCTGGAAGGAATAAGCCGCCAGCATCAGCCACAGCCAACCGGTGGAGTCCGTCTGGGTGACGTTGGTCGCGGTGATCGCCACCAGCGCCAATGAGTCCGCAAGAATGAACTTGCGGAACAGACCGGTTGCCAAGCGCTGACCGCTGGTCTTCAGTTCTTCAGCATCGAGCGGCTGAGGGGCGTCCAGGTCTTTGCGGAAGCGCTGGAGTTTATCCAAAGGGCCGGCCATGAAGGAGGGGAAGAAGATTGTGTAGATCAAGACCTCATCCAGCCCCATCTCTTTCAGGCGGCCATTCATCCGGTCGATCAGGGTGTGGATCAGGCGGAAGGCGACATAGGAAAAACCCAGCCAGCCCAAATCCGTGGGGAGCGCCAGAGTGGCGTCCTGCGACATCAGGTTGCGCAGGGCGGCGCTGGTTTGGGTTGCCAGGGTGGGATTCTTCAGTATGATGAAGAAAACCAGGATCAACAGAACCCCGGCTGTGAGGGCAGGGCGGGAGGGCTTGAGAAAACGCGCCAGTGCCAACGTCAGCGCGGCGACGATCAGCAGGGCAATCAACACCGAGGTGAATTGCGGTGGCCGGGAGGCGGTCAGGATGCCTTTGAGGCTGACGAAACGCAGCAGTCCCAGCAGCAGAACGGTCCCCAATGCGAGGGCGGCCGCCAGCCAGTTTTGTTTTTGCTTGAATTGTCCCTTTTCAGCCGTCAGTCCCCAGGAGGCCATGACCAGACCGAGGGTGGCGGTGGGGAACCAGAAATCCATCTGGCGAATCGGCAAACTTGGCTGCAGCCAGTAGATCGCAATGACCGAACTGACCAGCAGCGCCCAGCGCCGCAGCTTCCCCGGAAAGAGGAGCCGCAGCGCCAAGGCGGCAGCGATGAGAATCAGGATCGTGAGTAATGACATTTAAAATCCCTGATAGATCCAGAGCGGAGAACGATCAGCGCTGAAGATCACCAGGATGACGATCAACAGACAGAGCAGCAACGCCCAGAGGTTTTCTTTGGTTAACAGATGTTCCTTGAGCCAGCGCAACGGTTACCCTTGTCTACTCGTAACCGCAGAGGCGCCAATCGCCGTTTTCATTGACCACAATATAGGTGCGGCCGCTGAGGGAGAAATCCCGGGCCTCGCCGTTATAAGTTGCGGTAATTGCACCATCGCAGGTGACTTTGGCGGTATCGCCATCTTCTGAGACGGTCTGGCAGGTGGCGTCAACGAGTTCGGTTTCCACGCTGACGAAGCTGTCGAGTTCCAAAAGGGCCTGGGATTCCCAATCGGCGCAGGCATAGCTGATCAGTTCTTCCTGGTTTTTATCCACCAGGGCCTGCTGATAGAGCAGTACTGTCTGGGCGGGGGCATCCTGCCCACCAGCGCAGGCGGAAAGCGCCATGCTGAGCAGGGCGATTATGCCAATCAGGTAGAACCATTTATTGTTTTTCATTTTATCGTCCTCCGTAAGGTTAAGGTGTGATCCAATAGATAGCATCCAAAGAGATGAAATCCGTGGATGTGATTGTCAGAGAGTCGTCCAGTTCGTCAAAGAGACCGGAGCCCAGGTTCAACTGACGAAGATGGATCTGGTAGCCAGCCTCCGTGGGCTGAGTTGAGGTCAGGAAAAGCTGCCCGGAGCCGGCACTCCAGACCACGTTGGGGTTGAGGCCGGGGAAGGCATAGTACTCGAGTTGGGTCATTGATGCTTCATCTACAACGAAAATGCGGGTATCACCCGATTTGCCGGTGTAATCATCGCGGGTTTTGGAAAGCAGAACCACGCTGCTGTTATCCGGCGACCATTCCAGAGCAACCGCCCGGTTGCCCGGTAGGTAAAGGTAATTCTGGTAGGTTTTATCCGTGGTTTCAATGTAGAGGACCTGGGTGGGTTCATCCGTGCCTTCAACCCAGGCCAATTCCTGCCCGTTATTGGACATGGCGATGCTGGGTTGTTCTTTAAAGAGCACGCTGCCCTCGGCGCCATTGGTCCAAACGGTGTTGTCTTCACAGGAAGCCTCGGCGGGGCAATCACCGGCATACCAATAGAAGTTGGCGTCGCTGGTGGGACGGATCAAGCCGGAAATTTGTCCGGCTGCGACCTGGCTCCAGGTGTCGTTGACCGGGTCCACCAACCAGATGGCCTGACCTGATTCCTCCTGGGTCAGAACCAGCAGACGAGCATCATCCGGCAGCCAAAAGGCGCTGGCGTTTCGCCCGGTGATGGCCAGTTTATCAGTCACCACAGAAATGTTGCCGTTGGCGTCACTGATGAAGAGGTTTGTACCCTGATTGACTAGTAATTTAGTGCCGGTGGGATCGACATCCTGCAGCTGATATCCGGCTCCTAAGATTTGGTAAAGCGTTTCGCTTGTCATATCGTAGGTGAAAATGCCCAGGCTCCGGCTCGCCTCTCCACTGCGCTGCTCAATGGAAAAGACCAGCCTCTGATTTTCAACGGCCACCTGCGGTGCGGTGGGGGCCGGGCTAAGGGAAACGTCGGCAAAAACCACTTCGGGGGTTGCGGTGACCGCCGGGGTGACCCCTGCGGCGGTTTCGTCGCGCACGCCGCGCCAGACTGCATCGAGGGCTTCGAGTGCTGTCAGCGAACGCACGGACCAGGCGGGGTAACTGATGTGGAAGCCGTCGCGATCAGGGTCGATGCCGTGATTGGGCATATCCTGAACCGCCAGCCAGAAGTTCCATAAGGGGATATGATATTCATAAGCCAGTTGGGCCGTTGCCAAATTGATGCGGTGATCGCCTTCAACGTTATCGGCTTTGGTGGAAAGGATCGGCACAACGCCGTTTTCGATGTAATAGTCGATGATGGTGCGCATGTATTCTTCATAGCGCTCCACCGTGCGGCCGGACCACCAGACTTCCAGGCTGATGATCACGAACGAGGGGTTATGAACCCGGTTCTCACAGGCGATGGGGGTTTCTCCCGGTTCACAGACTTCCGGGTCGGACCAGATTGGCGAGAGCACAGCCGCGGCGTTGAAACCACCCCGGACGGCCTGGCCATCCCGGTTGAAGGAGCCGGTGAAGTTATCAATGCTTTCCTGGAGATAGTAATTGCTGTCGGTCAGGGTATAGCGGGTGGGCTGGTCATAGATGCCCATCAGAACCTGCTTGATCGCCTGACAGTCACCCACTTTTGAAAAGCTCTGGGGATCGTTGCCCAGGCTCAGACCATACTGATAAATCTGCTTTTCATACCCGGTCAGTTCCGGGATCACCGGCCATTCCTGCCAGCGTTCCGGGGGAAGGCGGTTATCCACGATCGGGATGGGGGTTGGAGCAGGTGCGGTCGGGGTTGGTTCTTCTGTTGCAACAGCAACTTCATCAATAAGGGTTTGAGTCGCTGTTGCACCGAGGGCTTCGGGATTATTAGCCTCAGTTGAAGCTTGCGGGGTTGGTCCAGGCACCTTGCAACTGGTGAGGACCAGTGTCGCCACAATCAGTAAGACGACCACCCGATAGATCGAGTTGGTACGCATAAAGTGTCCTTTCAAAACACCACTTCCCTGTGCGTTGAAATGATTTTGGAAGAGGGAAGGGTGTGGGAAATTAATTTCAGACAAAATTTGTCCGCAACGAATTATAACATGTTCTGCTTTTATGCCCAACAGCGGGGTTTGTCCATTGGCGTTTTCCAGTGAGATTTAAACCTTATACAAAGTATTTATTTAAAGGCGTGCGGGATATAAAATAGTCATAAAGAAATAATTATGGAGAGAAAAAAATGAAAACAAATCGAATATTACTCATTGTTACATTGATCCTGACCCTGGTGGCGAATTTCCTGGCGAATGCCCTGCCGCTCAATGGGCTGACCACCGGTGAGATCTCAGACGCTTATCCAATCCTGTTTGTTCCGGCAGGCTATGTTTTTTCCATTTGGGGCGTGATCTACCTGGGCTTGTTTGCGTTCACGGTTTA
>CAYUSC010000119.1:0-8291 GCA_964447265.1 uncultured Candidatus Brevefilum sp. | reverse complement strand
CCCCGGCCAAGAAAGCCAAAAAAGCTCCCAAGGAAACTAAGGTAGAAGAACCGGTGGAAGAAGCCGTTGCCGATGCCGCCGTTGATCCGGCTGAAGATGTCCTGGAAGCCGAAGAATCTGAAGAATAAATCTTATATTATTCAGATAATAGCAGGCCAAAATAAAAGGAAAACTAAGGAAGGTGAAAATGTTCAACAACGATATATCCTCAGTTGTCCCGATGGTTGTCGAAAATTCCAGCCGCGGAGAACGCGCTTACGATATTTATTCCCTGCTGCTGAAAAACCGGATCATCTTTTTGGGTTCACCCATTGATGACCAGATCGCCAATTTAGTCGTCGCTCAGCTGCTATACCTGAGCCGTGAAGATCCGGAGAGTGGGATCCAGATGTATATCAACTCCCCCGGCGGTCAGGTTTATGCCGGCATGGCCATTTATGACACCATGCGAATGATCCCCAACAAGATCAGCACGGTTGCCGTGGGTGTCGCTGCCAGTTTTGGCACCGTCCTCCTGGCTGCCGGTGAGAAGGGTCAGCGCTATGCCCTGCCCCATGCCACCATTCACATGCACCAGCCGCTGGGCGGCGCCCAGGGTCAGGCTTCGGATATTGAAATCCAGGCCAAGGAAATCCTGCGGATCAAAGAACGGCTCAATGAAATCCTTGCATTTGCAACGGATCAGAATATTGAGACCATTGTTCGAGACACCGAACGTGATTTCTATATGAGCGCTCAACAAGCTGTGGAATATGGCCTGGTGGACAAGGTGCTTGAAGCGCCGGTAAAATAATCCCAATCGTAGTTTACTAAATGCCGGATTTCCATTAGAGACATCCGGCATTTTTTACAAGGAGAAAGCATGATTTCTGACCACTTGCCAAATATCAAAGGGTTGATCCTCGATATGGACGGCGTTCTTTGGCGCGACATGGAACCTATCGGTGATCTGCCGGCGATCTTTCAGGCTTTCAACGATCAGGGTCTCAGAGTGATCCTCGCGACCAACAACGCCACAAAAACAGTGGACGAATTCTTCTCGAAGGTTCGTCGCTTTGGGGTGGAACTCGAAGATTGGCAAGTGATCTCAGCCGCACAGGCCACCGGTATTTTCCTGGCTGAAAAGTATCCCGACGGATGCAATGTTTACGCCGTGGGAACCCCCAGCCTGATCAAAATCCTGGAGGATGCCGGGCTGACGATTCTGAACGAGCGGAGCGAAAAGGTTCAGGTAGTTGTCGCAGCAATGGATACCGGCCTGACTTACGAGAAACTCAAGAATGCAGAATTGCTGGTCAGAAACGGTTGTGAATTCATCGGAACGAATCCGGATGTGACTTATCCCTCACCTGAGGGTTTGATCCCGGGCGCCGGCACAGTGGTCGGCGCAATTGAGATCGCCTCAGGCAAAAAAGCCAGAATCATTGGCAAACCGGAGCCACTCATGTATCAAATGGCCATGAAACGTTTAGGTCTCAAACCGGAAGAAACCCTTGGCGTCGGCGACCGGTTGGAGACGGACATCCAGGGTGCAAAGGCGGCCGGCGTCCGTTCGGCTTTTGTCCTTTCTGGCGCTTCCACTTTGGAACAGGCGCACCAAATGGCTACTCCACCTGATATTATTGTGAAAGACCTTTCGGAGTTGGTCTTTTAATGACTGAACTTAAACCCCTGATCTATGATCTGAGCCTGGAGGCATTAACAAGCTGGTTTACTCAACAAAAGCAGCCTGCTTACCGCGCCAAACAGGTCTGGTCAGCCATTTACAAGCAATTCATCAATCATCCGGATGAGATCAGCACGCTCTCCAAAACTTTACGCGAGCAGATTGCGGACGCTTTTGATTTGATAGCTCTGGACCCGGTTCGCACCTTGGAATCCGCCGATGAGCAAACCGTCAAGACACTCTTCAAATTGCGGGATGGACAGTATATCGAAGCTGTTCTGATGTATTACGATGAACGCCGCACGCTTTGCATCAGCTCGCAATCCGGTTGCGGGATGGGCTGTACCTTCTGCGCCACCGGCCAGATGGGCTTCCGACGCAATCTCTCCAGCGGCGAAATCATCGCCCAGGTGCTGTATTTTGCTCGTCTTCTGGCCAGAACCGAAAATCATGTCACCAATATCGTGATGATGGGCATGGGTGAACCTTTCCACAATTTCGAGAACGTAATGGAAGCGCTCAATCGGCTGAACGATCCTGAAGCTTTTGGCCTCGGCGCCCGGCATATCACCCTCAGCACGGTCGGCCTGATTCCCAAGATCAAACAATTCGCCGACCTGAACACCCAGTACAACCTGGCAATCAGCCTGCACAGCGTCGATAATGACTTGCGCGCATCGATGATGCCGGTCAGTAGAAAATACAAGGTTCCGGAGCTCCTGGATGCCTGTCGCTATTACATCAATAAGACCAACCGGCGAATCACCTTTGAATACGCCCTGATTGATGGAGTCAATGATTCCACGGAAGATGCAGAAGCGCTGGCGAAAGCGCTCAGGGGCATGATCTGCCATGTCAATCTGATCCCCCTCAATCCCACCCGCGGTTTTCAGAAGGAAGGCACCCGCTCGGATCAGGTCAGTGCCTTTGCCAACGTTCTGGAACAACGGCATATCCCGGTCACGGTCAGGATGCGGCGCGGGATTGAAATCGCGGCTGGTTGTGGACAATTGGCCTCCGAAGTGGAAAATGGATCTTAAGATCCAGCATGTTATAATCGAGCCGGTATGACAGAAAACATCTTCAACAAATGGAAAAAGGGTCTCGAAAAGACCCGTAAAGTCACCTTTGGACGAATTGCCAACTTCCTGGGCACCTCCGAGCTGGATGATGACACCTGGGACGAACTGGAAGCCTTACTGCTTCAGGCCGATATGGGTTTTGACACCACCGATTCGGTCATCCAGGCTGTGAAAACCGCTGTTAAGGATCAGGGTCTGACCCACAACGATGAAGTTCTGCAAGCTTTGAAGGATGAACTGCTTGACCGGTTAGCTGAACCGGCTTTCCCGGATTATTCAAGCCACCCCACTGTCATCATCCTGGTGGGTGTGAATGGCTCCGGCAAGACAACCTCCGCCGCCAAGTTGGCCCATCTCTATCAGGAAGAAGGTAAAACAGTGCTCCTGGTAGCCGCTGATACTTACCGGGCTGCGGCTATTGACCAATTAAAGGTCTGGGCTGAACGGGTTGATGTCCCCATGGTAGCCGGTCAGCCGGGTGGAGACCCGGGCGCGGCTGCATTTGATGGGATCACCTCGGCCATATCCCGCAATAAGGATGTGGTCATTATTGATACTGCCGGGCGTTTGCACACCAAGTACAATTTGATGGAAGAGATCAAGAAGGTCCATCGGGTCAGCGGGAAAGCCCTTGAGGGCGCTCCACACGCCACCTGGCTGGTTTTGGATGCAACAACGGGTCAGAATGCCCTGCAGCAGGCAAAAGCCTTTCAGGAAGCCGTCCATTTGGATGGCGTGATCCTGGCGAAACTGGATTCATCCGCCAAAGGCGGGATGGCTTTTGCAATCAAAGCCCAACTGGGTTTACCGATCCTTTATGCCGGTTTGGGCGAAGGACTTGATGATTTACGGCGCTTTGAACCAGAAGCGTTTGTTGACGGTATTATTGCGAATTAATTTCTGGAGGACACTATGTCTGCTGAATTGGATATCCGCCTCAATGAGGCCTATCAGAAACTACTGAACCTTCAGGAGCATCTTTGACCTCGCGAATAAAAAGGATGAGCTGGTCCGGCTGGAAATAGAAGCTCAAAACCCCAAACTGTGGGACAACCGGGAACATGCTCAAAAGATCATGATCCGCCAATCGGATCTGCGGAATGAAATCACCAATTACGAAGCATTGAGAAAACGGACAGAAGATACTCTGGAATTATTGGAAATTGCAGAAGATTCCATGCTGGAAGAACTTTCAGAGGAAGTCGTCACAATTGAAGGCGATATTGACCGACTTGAATTGAACACTCTGCTCTCCGGGAAGTATGACCGCGGTAACGCCCTGCTGGCCATCCATGCTGGTGCAGGCGGAACCGATTCGCAGGATTGGGCGGCTATGTTAGAGCGGATGTACCTCCGTTGGGCGGAAAGGCGCGGATACAAGGCAGATATCCTCGATCGAACCGAGGGTGAAGAAGCCGGCATTAAAAGTGTGACCATTGCCGTAACCGGTCCGCTGGCGTATGGTTACCTGCGGCCTGAAAAGGGCGTTCACCGGCTGGTGCGGCTCTCCCCCTTTGATGCTGCTCACCGCCGGCACACATCCTTTGCCCTGGTGGAAGTGCTGCCGGAAATGGATGCCTCCGATGAAATCAACGTCCCTGCTGAGGATATCAAGATCGATGTTTACAAATCCTCCGGTGCGGGCGGCCAGAACGTGCAAAAGAACGCGACCGCTGTCCGGCTGACCCATATCCCCACCGGGTTGGTCGTCACCTGCCAGAATGAACGCTCCCAGGTTCAGAATAGAGAAAACGCGCTTCGTGTTCTGAAAGCGCGTTTACTTGAGATGAAACGGGAAGCCCAGGAAGAGCAATTGTCCGAGCTGAGAGGTGAATATACGAAGGCCGAATGGGGCTCCCAGATCCGTTCTTATGTCCTCCACCCTTATCAGTTGGTCAAAGATCACCGGACTGATTTTGAGATGGGAGACACTTCCTCCGTTCTGGATGGCGAGATTGACCCCTTCATCGAGGCCTATCTCCGCAAAGTGGATTAATTACTAATCCAGCACCCTCGCAAGACGGACCAAGTCCATCGAGATCTCTTTCTTATGCGATACGACTTCTTCAAGAGGAATTGTCGAAACCTGATTTTGGCTTAATCCGACCAAAACTCCAAACTCACCGCGGTCGATGGCTTCAATGGCGCCATCGCCAAATTTGCTGGCCAGGATCCGGTCATACGCGCTCGGTTCACCACCGCGCTGGACATGGCCCAGGATGGTCTCACGAATTTTGAAACCCAATCGGTCCTGATGCTGGTCGAAATACTTGATCAGGGCCGTGGCGTTATATTTAGCGCCTTCTGCAACTACAATGATCGCATGTTCTTTGCCATGTTCATAAGCCAGCCGCAGGGTTTCGGCAACTTCTTCCGGATCGGTCTCGACCTCGGGAAGCAGGATATATTCAGCGCCTCCGGCAATACCCGCCATCAGCGCCAGGTATCCACAATCACGACCCATCACTTCCACTAAAAATGCACGTTGGTGAGAGGAAGCGGTGGTCTTTAACCGGTCGATTGCCTCAAGGGCGATATTCAAGGCGGTATCCACACCGATCGTGATATCTGTTCCATATAGGTCGTTGTCAATCGTGGATGCAATCCCGACTGTTGGGAACCCTAATTTATGAATAAGATAATTCCCGGTCTGAGAGCCATTGCCGCCGATCACCACCAGGGCATCAATGCCCAACTGACGTAGAGCGCGGATTCCTCTGAGACGACCTTCTTCTGTCTTGAATTCGAGACAACGGGCTGAACCCAGGATCGTTCCACCCTTCTGGAGGATGCCGCCGACATCGCGGGTGCCCATTTCGCGGATATTGCCTGAGATTAATCCGGAATAGCCATTCTTTACGCCATACATCATCCAGCCTTTTGCCACGCCGCAACGGATCACAGAACGGATCGCGGCGTTCATTCCCGGCGCATCGCCTCCACTTGTCAGTACAGCAACTCTTTTCATTTTTGCCTCATACTTTCATTCTTTGATCTATAAAACCGATGATTAATTCTATGGATTAATTCATATTATAATCAGAAAATCAAACAGTCAATATTATGCTCGAAGAGGACGTTAAATACAATGAAGAAATTATTAACAGATTTTCGTGATTTTATCGCCCGAGGTGATGTGATGGACCTGGCAATCGGCATCATCATTGGCTCCGCGTTCAGCGCTATCGTTAATTCCGTCGTCAACAACTTGTTGATGCCCCCGCTGGGACTGCTGATCGGCAATGTGGATTTCCAGGATCTGTTCATCATCCTCAAACAAGGTCAGACTGCCCTCCCCGCCGATGCTACCCTGCAGATGGCCAAAGATGCCGGCGCAGTAACCTTCAATTATGGCCAATTCCTGACCGATGTGATCAGCTTCCTGATCCTGGCCTTCGTAATTTTCCTGATGGTCAAAGGCTTGCAGACGGTGAAAAACAAAGTGGCCAAATCCGAGACTGATGTTGAAGCGGAACCCACCGAAAAGGAATGCG
This sequence comes from uncultured Candidatus Brevefilum sp., assembly GCA_964447265.1. Classification (GTDB taxonomy): domain Bacteria; phylum Chloroflexota; class Anaerolineae; order Anaerolineales; family Anaerolineaceae; genus Brevifilum. The sequence continues at coordinate 2,049 of CAYUSC010000119.1, read as the reverse complement.
CTTTCTGCATGAAATCCATCGATCTCAAAGCCACCCGCTGCCCCTATTGCACTTCTGAGTTAGAGAAATAGCTGATTGTTATGAATAAGGATATTTTAGTAACCATATTGGAAGACGATGTCTTCTCTCGTAACTGGATGGCCCTCATCATGGTTCGGGATTGGCGCACCCGTCTGGTGGCTGAATTTGATTCCAGAGTTCAGCTATGTGAGTTTCTCGGCAAGGGCTACCAACCCTTTGACCTGCTGATTGTGGACGTCGATCTTTTTGGTGAGAAATTCACCGTTGCCGAAATTTGTGACACCCTAACTGAGGCAAATTCAAACGCCAAAGTCTTGCTAACCGGGATTCAGCCTGAGGATCGCATCATGCGCGAGATCAATGATCCCAGGGTCTGCGGTTATATACTCAAGCACGAAGTTGGCTACTCGCTGAGCTGGATCATCACCTTTGCCTATGATGGTTCATTGGTGTTAACACCCTCAACCTATCACCTCGCCAACCAGATGAATATCCCCCTGCCCGATAGTAAACTCGTCCTGGATGGGCGGAAACGTCTCCCCGGTTTCACCGAACATGAAGCCGAAGTGGCCCGCTTTGCCTTCATTTTCAGCCTGGGCCGGCGCGATCTGGCCGATGAACTAAAAATCTCCGAACAGTGGAGTTATGGTCTGGTCAGTGAACTATACGAAAAGATGGGATTAAGTGACATACTTTCAGGCGAAGTGGATCTCTTCTCCTATATTGGAGAAAGCGAGATCATCCGCAGCCATTTTCAGGAGATCATCGATCAGTTGGGCAATTCCAAGAAGGCCCGTGATCTGGAAACCTTAGCCTATCACCTGATCACAATGCCGGAAATTGTCAATTAACTCAAATAACCAGTTTTAAGATCAGATTTCGTAAATAAAAAGGAAAATCCAGGCTACTGTAAACAATACCGGCAGGATGAAGTCAAGTTTCCTGCGGGTTTTACGCCAATTCGCGCTGATCCCTAACTGTTCATTGACCTGGCGCCGGATATCCTTATCATGCACATAGGATTCCAGATCGGGCAGGTCTTCCGGGACGTGTTTGGCGCTGGATTTGTATTTATAATAATCCACGACCCGTTGCCTGGAACGTACAATTGGAAACCATAATCCCCAGGTGGAATACAGGCTGAAAAACATAAAAAACATGAATAAAAACCGCGGGTGGTCATGAATCAAGAGGCCGATGACCAGCAGGATGGCTTCCAGCGGGATGAACATCAGACGATAAGCCTGTAAGTTCATTTCATTTATTCGGTATTTTTCAGTGTTTTCCATGAGTCACCTGGTCGTGTTTAATCCTTGGGTGGTTTAGGTTAATTATACAGCGTTCGAGATAAATTCCACCGTTAAAATAAAAGAGTCCCTGAAATCAGGGACTCTTTTCTACTAATTTTCTATCTTAGGGTTCGACCACCCGGCCCATGAACAGAACCGAGCCTGTAGGCTGGTGCTCGATGAAGAACATAAAAGGCCGATCCAGAACCAGAGAAAGAGCATCTTCGGGCATGGCAGCGGTCAGCTTCATGATAACGGCTGTAGCCGCAGCAGCTTCGGTGCCGTTCTCATCAACGGTGATGGTGGCTTTATGCAGCACATCGGAGATGACCAACTTGTCCTCATCCGTCATACCGGAGAAGTCGGCCAGTTCAGGATCGAAAGCCTCGCCCATCCCCAATGCGATCAACACATCGTTGACGTTCAGGCTTGTCTCAAAATCATATTTTGGCATCTGCAGATCAACCAACTCGTATTCCAGACCTTGGAGCATCTCAGCATAGGATTCTGCTGTCAAGCCACTTTCAATCAGATCAAAGTCGCCATTGTCCGGAACAATGATCGTCATCACAAAATCTGAGCTCATATAAGGCAGCTGCACAACCTGGTAACCGTTTCCCTTGGCATACATCAGATGTTCGCCGGTCAGGGACATCATATCCACTTCGCTCTGAGAGCCATCCAGCAGATTGAACTCGGCTGTGGTTGTAGCCCCCTCATTGAAGGGATAATACCAGGA
>CAYUSC010000118.1:7889-8411 GCA_964447265.1 uncultured Candidatus Brevefilum sp. | reverse complement strand
CATCGGTCAGGCCGTAAAGCTCATAGACCAACCGGTCAATTTCCGCATCCGTGGCGTCGATTTGACGCTGAAGTTGAGCTTTCTCATTAGGAACAAGAATTTTTATCAATCTCTTTTGTAAATTTAAATCTTGATTAACAAGAATATTTAGTCGATCATATTTTAATATTTTTTCAGTAGTTGATGAATCAATAAAAGGGAATGGAAGTATTGATAAAAATTGTTTATTTGCTGAATACCATCCTCCACGAAAAGAGGCACTTATCTGAGGAAAGTACCATCTTAATAATTTTGAATTAATCAACCCTAATAAATATGTGAGTTCAATGTTCTGAAATTCCTTTTTAAATTTAATACCTCCAACATCAACATTATCAAGGAAGAAAGAACCAGTATCATCAATTGTTCCATATAAAAAATCGACCAATCTTGGAACACATATTTTTGAACATCTTTGTAACGTCATATTCTTATGATAGATAAACCCATACCATCTATCATTCTTCATTTTTCCTTTTTCAC
>CAYUSC010000118.1:0-7879 GCA_964447265.1 uncultured Candidatus Brevefilum sp. | reverse complement strand
ATAATGAACCAGAAGTCCTCCGAGAAGATTTTCTGCAATATTTCTTTATTTGCAAGAAAATATTTTGCAGCTAAAGGATGTTTATACTCTATTTCATTGAAATTAATTAAAGAGTATGAATTAGAATCGACATTGTAAGGAAAAAGAATTACCTGATTGGATGATAATTCTTTATACCTCGATATATTAGTGCCACTGACAAGAGGATATAAGAGATCATTTTCTATGATGACATTCGATTTTAGTGCTTTTGAATATAGAACAGTATTATCGTTTTCTTTTTCAAGGATATCCAAAATAAATACGTCATCTGCACTAGTTTGGAGCCCAACAAAGATATCAGCAACGTCTTCGATTTTTGTTGGATATTTGGATAATTTCTCCGCTAAATTTGAACCTTCGCCAACAAAGAAATTCCATTCAGTAAAATTACTTGGTAAATACTTATTATATTCTTTAGAGTTTTCAGGATTAGAAACCCAATCCTGTAGATTCTCGACTTTTGAAAATTTAAATTCTAATTTATTATTTTTATCCAAGAATAATAAACAGGTATAGGTTGTTGCGTTAGTAAATATTTGATTATCTCCAAAATGGACAATCTTTCCTAAATTTCTTCCAGAGTAAAGCAAATTTCGTAAAGGTTCCCCATATCTCGAATTTAGAAATTTATTCGGAAGAATAAAACCCAATTTTCCCGTGTTACTAAGAAGGTCTAAACCCCTTTCAATAAAGACAACATAAATGTCATAATTGCCTTTACTGGCGGCGATATAGCGCTCTTTGTAATGCTCAACCTCATCCGGCGCCCATTCCTTCATTGATTGAATGCGGATGTACGGCGGATTCCCGATCACCGCATCAAAGCCGCCCTGGGCAAATACATTGGGAAAGGCCCGCTGCCAGTCAAAGGCATTAATCCGGAACATCTCTTCCCGGTCGAATAGTCCGATTTGTTTGCCGTCATAATAATCCGGCCCGATCAGCGAGTTTCCGCACTGGATGTTCGCCCCCAAATCCGGCAGCACCCGCTCAAACGCCAGACTGAGCTGCCCGGTCTCCCCTTCCAGCACCTTGAGCAGCAGACTGAGCTTGGTGACCTCCACCGCCTGCGGGTCAATGTCCACGCCGTAGATATTATTAAGCAGGATGCGCTTCTTTTCATCGGTGGAAATCCGCCAGCCCCCATCCGCGGCAGGTGACAGCGCAGCGCCATCCCCTTTGGCCCAATCCTCGGGCGAATGCTCCAGATACCATCGCTCGTGCCAATCCAAAAGGTATTGGTAAGCACCCAACAGAAACGATCCCGAACCACAGGCCGGGTCCACAATGGATAATTTTGCAACCTGTTTGGGTGTTTTATCCTTCACCAGTTCGCCCACAGTGTTCTCAACGATGTAATCCACAATATACTTCGGGGTGTAATAAACCCCGCCGGCTTTGCGAACTTCAGGCTTCTCTTCCACCTTGGCGCGGTGGCCGGTGGTCAGCCGGATGACCTTACCGAGAAATTGCTCATACACCTGACCCAAGATTTCAACCGGGATCTCGTTGAAGATATAGGGGCTGGGATAATAAAGGTCCTTGATGATCGCTTTGAGCACCTTATCATCAATCAAAAGGGTCGGCGAAAGCGAATCGATCTCACTGTTTTGCCGTTTTTCAGTTTTAAAATGGAACAGACCCGAGTTATAGCGCAGGTCCGCCCGATAGAAGAGGTCAATCAGTTGAGCATAGATATCAGGCGATTGGCTGATTTCCAGCAACTGGTCCTTCTCTTCGATTTGCCGATCTTCACAAATCCGCAGGAAGATGATCCGGTCAATGGTCATCTGGACCGCAAAATTCAACTGCCGTTCATCTTCGACCTGAGGATTGCGCAGAGCAATGTTTCGCGCCAGGGCTAACCGCCACTCTTCAATATCCGCCAGGAAAGCATCATCCACTTTGGTGGTGCCGCGTTTGCCCGTATTATCCTCGGCAAAACGGTCGAAATCCCCTTTGACAATCGCATCATGGGAAAAAATCTCAGCAATCTCGTCCCAGCGGGTTAGATATTCTTCAAATCCCATCATCATGATGCGCGAAGTGGCTGGGCTGTCATTGGGGTGCGGCTTATTTCGACAGTCATAGACCGCGAATTCTTCAAAGTCGGTCAGAATGGAGAGGGGTAAATGCGCATTCCAGGCATAGCGTCGTAACTGATAGGCAAGGCTGGCATCCTTTTCGATGTTTACGGCAGGTTTCTTAGCTTCAACGAAGAACTTGCGAACGCCCCCGATTCGAAAGGCATAATCCGGCGCTTTCTTGGAGCCATCAATTTCAACTTTGTCCTCGTGGATCACTTCACGATATTGCAGAGCCCAGCCCTTTTGATTGGCGACATCCCAGCCCAGAGCATCGAAAAAGGGATTCAGAAACTCCTGACGCAGTTGCGTCTCATTGTAGGCATCCGATTTGTAGGTTTGATAATTCCGCCGAAATTGCTCGACAAGCCGATGAATAACCTCTGGAGCTGGCAAGATTCCCTCCCAATATCAATGTGATCGGTAAAACATTCTACTATTCTACAGTAAAACCGCTCCAAAAACCTACTTGAACCGCATCTTCCTTGTCTTATCCCCCAATTTGGTCGTATTCAACACGATCACCACCACGATCGCCAGGCCGCCAATGCCCAAAAAGCCCATCACCACATAGGGGAAGAGCAGTTTCACCGGAATGAAATTGCCTTCAAAGGGCGTCAGGCTGTAATCCGCGTCGAGGATGATCGTTTCGTCCCCCTGCAGCAGGTCCACCACGGTGACATCCCAGGTGGCCATGCCCGCTCCCGGCTGGTCGCCATTGGTGGTGAGGATCTGGGGTGTCTCCAGCGTGACGGTATACCTGGCCCCGCTGAGGTCCATCAGGTTGACGCCGGGGATGGTCAGGTTGGTGTTGGCAAGATCCAGCACCTGCTCAAAGTAATAGCCCTGGTCGGTTTCCTCCACTGCCAGGACAGCCATGCCAATCTTGCGGTCCTCGGCCAGCAGGGCCGCGAAGTCGCTCACGGCCAGGGTCACCGAATCCCAGGTATAACCCCCGTCCTCGTAATGGTCGGTGGTCACTTCGGTCACCAGCTCATCCGACATCAGGGTTGCCAGCAGGCTTTCCAATGACATACCTTCCGGAATCTGCTCCTGAAACACATCGTAGGATTCCGTCTCCACCCCAAGGGCAAAATGGAGCAGGGCGGAGCCATCCTCGTTAACGACCATATCCTGCTGCAGGTGCACGCACCCGCTCAGCAGGAAAAGGACCAGCAGTCCCACCAGGATTTGAATCAGTCGTCGTCTTTTCATGATCAATCTCAGGCGATTCTACCCCAAATCAGGCCAGCGGGAAAATCACGGAAGCCATTCCCCCAGGTTGGGCGTGCTCGCTCATTCCACCCGCTGCACAAAGCGCCGGCCCACCCCCCGCACGGTCTCAAGATATTCGTGGTCGGGGTCCAATTCGGCCAGGCGGCTGCGCAGGCGGCTGAAGGCGTTGTCGATGGCGGCGTTTTCAATACCGCCCAGAGCGCCGGGCCAGAGCGCGTCGGCAATCATCTCGTTGGTGACCACTTCGCGCTGGTGGTGGAACAGGACCACCAGCAGGTCAAATTGCTGCTGCGAGAGCGGCGGGTCCAATTTGTTGTTATGGACGTAGACTTCCCGGTTGAGTTCATCCAGCCAGACGCCCGGCGTGCGCATCTGCATATCCGCTTCCAGAAGGGTGTCTTCGGGGTCCATAAACCGGAAAACGCAAACGCTGCCGATCTGAATTTCATCATTATTCAAAAGTTGGATGGGCTCGCCCGGTTCAATCCGGGCTTTGTTGCGGAAGACGCCGTTCTTGCTGAACAGGTCGGCAATCGTCCAATAGACCCCCTCGCTGCGGATCTCGGCATGGTGCCGGGAGACAAAGGGCGAATCCAGGGGGATATCCGCCGAAGGGTCCCGGCCTATAATACACACCTTGCCCTGAATCTGCACCTGTTCCCCTTCTTTGATCCCAGAGATAAATTCCAGCTTTGGGTTCTCTTTCTCCGGCTGCATCGGGCCTCCCGTTAACAAATGGTCTTGAGGGGTCATCCTGGATTAAATAATAGCATAATGCCCCCATTTAATCTAATCTGAGAATCCTTTCCACTAGAATATAAATGCGGCAATATCTCAATTACCTATTTTATTCGTTGAAGGGAGTCATCATGAAAAAACGTCTTCTATTGGCCATTTCCACCCTGATCATCCTCACCCTGATCCTCAGCGCCTGTAATTTCCCGTTCTCTCTGCCACAGGCCGCGGCTGAAGAGGCCGTGGAGAGCGATACCGCCGCGCCCACCGAGGCAGAGAGCACTGAACCGGTGGAAACAGTCACTGAAGAACCAACCGAAGTGATCCTCCCGACCGAATCAGAAACCCCCGAGATGACCGAGGAACCCACCCCCACCGAAGAACCCCAGTCCAGCCAGTTTGGCACCTATGGACCAACGGACTTCCCGGAAGGGATCAATCCCCTGACCGGTCTGGCGGCCGATCCCGAACTGCTCAAGCTGCCCCCGGCGCTGATCTCCGTTTCAAATTTTCCCGCCTCCGCCCGTCCGCAATCCGGGCTGAACAGCAGCCCGATGGTCTTCGAGATCACGATTGGGGAAGGAATGACCCGCTTCCTGGCGATGTTCTATGGCGCATATCCACAGGCCGTTAGCGGGCTGACCGAAGGGCAAGACTCCGGTGATACATCCGATGGTAATTCGGGCAGTTCCGGTGATGACAGCGGCTCCGCGGGCGACGATTCCGGCACGGCGGGCGTCGCCGGTACGGCAAGTATCGGCCCGATCCGCTCCGGCCGGCTGCCCTATGAGGATATCCGTTCGCTATTCTCCGGCTTCCTGGTAATGGCCTCCGCCTACAGCGGCGTGGCGCAGACCTTGAGCGAGACCACCAGCATCTATGGCTCCGACAGTGACGACATCAACAGCGCGCTGATCGATGTCAACCAGCTTTACAACATCGCCCTGTCCCGCTCCGAAGGCTATCCCGGCTCCAATTTCAGCCTGGATGGAATGAAATTCTCGCCCGAGGTCCCGGAAGGCGGCCTGGAAGCGGATACCGTTTGGGTCTTTTACAGCAACCTGAACCAGATCCAGTGGCGTTATGACGCAGAACTGGGCGCTTATATCCGCTATGACATCAAGACCGATGGCAGCGGCGAATTTGTCATGTCCACCGACCGGCTGGATGGCGCACCGATCACCCGGGAAAACGTGATCGTGCTCTATGCGCTCCACACCTATTACGCCCCCACGCTGATCGATATCTCGCTGACCAACATGCCCCAGATGAAAGCCCTGCTCTTCCGGGACGGTCAGGTGTTTGAGATCTTTTGGACCACCCAATTTGGCGACTATGAAAAGCAAACCGGCCTGCTGCGCCCGATCCGCTATGTGGATGAAAATGGCGATCCGGTCGCACTGAAGAACGGTCAGACCTGGGTGGAAGTGATGTCCACTTCCAGCTTCGCCGTTGAATCGGAAATCAGCGAGTTTCCCTTCTTCCCAATCAAGGAAGCCGACGGCACCGGCCTCTGGCTGGTGCGGTATAAGGGCGCCTACTAAGTCCTCTTCTTCATTACTCTCCTGAAAAATCACCCCTCCTGCTCATCGGGAGGGGTGATTGATTCATGGCGGATGTAACCGAAGAAATTTTAAGATCATCCAAAGGGTAGTTTATTGATTTTTCTGACCTTTGATAGCATAATTATACTGTGGGAGAAGTGGTATTTCTGACCTTCTTTGCCACACGTTTTTTATCAGGAATGAAAGGACCTCCTTTTACCAATGGACACGAACGTCTTTACAAATGTCAAAGTAGGGTTCACCCCAACACCGCTTAACCGGAAAAACCCCGTCCCCTCAGATATTGTTATCGCTCAGGACGCCGAACTTAAGCCGATCTCACTGGTAGCCGATGAACTGGGATTGCTCCCGAACGAATATGAGTCATATGGCCAATTTATAGCCAAGGTCAGCCCCGATGTGCTGGAACGCCTGAAGGATGCGCCGGATGGCAAGTATATTGACGTGACGGCCATCACCCCCACCCCGCTGGGCGAGGGAAAAACCACGACAACCGTCGGCCTCAGCCAGGCCTTGGGCGCGCATCTCGGCAAGCGCGTGATCACTGCCATCCGCCAACCCAGCCAGGGTCCAACTTTTGGCATCAAGGGCGGCGCAGCCGGCGGCGGTTACAGCCAGGTGATCCCAATGGAGAACTTCAACCTCCACCTGACCGGCGATATCCATGCCATCACCGCGGCCAACAACCTGATCGCGGCCGCGATCGAAACCCGTATGTTCCACGAATCCTATCAGAGCGATGAAAAGCTCTTTGAACACCTTTGCCCCGCCGATGAAAACGGCAGCCGGAAATTCGGCATTGCCATGCAAGGTCGCCTCCGCAACCTCGGCATCGATAAAACCGACCCCAACGAACTGACCGATGATGAACGCCGGCGATTTGTTCGGTTGAACATCAACCGTGAAACCCTCACCTGGCGGCGGGCAACCGACACCAGCGACCGGCTCCTGCGGGAGGTCACGGTCGGTGAAGGAACGCAGGAAAAGAATTTCGACCTCAAGACCAGCTTCTATATCACCGTCGCCAGCGAACTGATGGCCGTTTTGGCCCTGGCAACCAGCCTGGATGATATGCGCGAGCGCATCGGCCGGATGGTGGTCGCCCTGGATATGGACGGCAATCCGGTCACCGTTGAAGATGTCGGTGTGGCCGGTGCGGCGACCGTCCTGATGAAGGAAACGATCAAGCCCAGCCTGATGCAAACCCTGGAAGGCACCCCCGTCTTTGTCCATGCCGGCCCCTTTGCCAACATCGCCCACGGCAACAGCTCCATCATGGCGGACATGATCGGCCTCAAGCTGGCGGATTATGTGGTCACCGAATCGGGCTTCGGCTCCGATATGGGCATGGAAAAGTTCTTCGATATCAAATGCCGTTATTCCGGCAATATTCCCGATGTGGTCGTGCTGGTTGCGACAGTGCGGGCGCTCAAGATGCACGGCGGCGGCCCCACCGTCAAAGCGGGCAGCCCCCTGGCGCCTGAGTATGAACATGAAAATCTGGAACTGCTCCGTGAAGGCATGACCAACCTGATGGCCCATATCGACAACGCTCATAAATTCGGCGTGCCGGTGGTCGTGGCGATCAACCGCTTCTATACCGACACTGATGCCGAGTTGGACCTGGTCCGCAAGACCTGCCTCGATAGCGGCAAGGTTGTGGATGCCGTTGTGACCAATCACTGGGAAGAGGGCGGCGAAGGCTCTGTGGATCTCGGAAAGGCCGTGATCAAGGCTGCCGAAATGCCCTCCCAATTCAAATTCCTCTACCCCCTGGAGTTCTCCGTCAAGGAAAAGATCGAGACCATCGCCAAAGAGATTTACGGCGCCGAGGGTGTGGATTTCTCCCCCGAAGCGGAAGAGCAGATTACCGAATATACCCGCCTGGGTTACGGCAAGCTGCCAATCTGCATGGCGAAAACCCATCTGAGCCTCAGCCATGACCCCTCGCTCAAAGGCCGCCCAAAAGGTTTCCGCATCCCCATCCGGGAAGTGCGGGCCTCGATTGGCGCGGGCTTCCTGTACCCCGTTGCCGGTCCCATTTTGTTGATGCCCGGTCTGCCCACCCGACCGGCCTATTACGACATTGACATCGACCTGAAAACAAATAAGGTATTGGGTCTGTCATAGTCCAATCTCTCCTGAATCAAAAAAGGCGCTCGAATGAACTGCACCCAGTAAACAAGACACAAAATAAAAAAGGCCTCCTGTGAGAAA
>CAYUSC010000117.1:0-8495 GCA_964447265.1 uncultured Candidatus Brevefilum sp. | reverse complement strand
AGAATATAACCTCAATTTCCTGGTGCGGCAGGGCGAAACCCAATGGGTACTGCGGATCAATTCCCGCTCTGAGATTGGCCTCTCCAATGCCGAACAGATCACCTACGAATTCCGGACGCTCAGGCTGCTCGCGCCTAGCGGTGTTGCGCCCCAACCCTATTTTGTCGATGCCAGCCTCAGTCATTTACCCCACGGCGTGCTGGGCATGGCGTTTTGCCCCGGTGGCTTTTTGGATTATCAACGCGACCTGGTGCCTGCGGCCAAACTGATGGCCCGCTATCACCAGCTTGTCATTCCCGAAGAGCAGATCCACCTCCGCCGAGAGGAACAGCCGCTGACCCAAACTTACAATCACTGCCTGCAGATGGCGGAAGTCTATTTAAATTCCGATCTTGCGGACCGGGAATTAAGCGGCTACCTGCGGGAGGTGTTGGCCTGGGCCGAGGTCGCCCGCCAAAGGGAAAACTATTTCCTGCGCGACCCCTGGCAGTGCCTGATCAACACCGAAGTGAACAACACCAATTGGATCGTGGACCGAAAAACAAACGCCATCCACCTGGTGGATTGGGATAAACCGATGTGGGGTGACCCCTCCCATGACCTCTCTCATTTCCGGGTGCCCACCACCACGCTGTGGAAAACGGACACCCGTCTCTCCCCCGCGGACCAGAACCTGCTGATGTCCGCTTATAAAGAAGCCATCGCCGACAACCACCTGCGGGATACGATTGAAGAGCGAACCCGGTTGCGGGACCCCTTTAACTGCCTGCGGGCGATCACCTGGAGCGCGATGGCCTGGGTCCAGTACCAGCGCGATGAGCACCTCGTGAAAAATGCGGATACCTATCGCAAATTTCAGCTTTATACGAACCTAAACTTCGTGCGCAGTATCTTTGACCCCTATTTGAATTCCTGAAATCCCCTCTTGACCTTAACGTTACGTCAGGGTGTATACTGCCCCTATGAACGCGCGTGAGAAAAGTAAAACCTATACCATAGGCGAGCTGGCAAAACTGGCCGGGGTGAGCGTCCGGACGCTGCACCACTATGACCAGATCGGCCTGTTACGCCCCGAAACCCGCAATCCGGAAAATGATTACCGCCGTTACAGCCGGGAAGAACTGTTGCGTTTGCAGCAAATCCTTTTCTTCCGTGAACTGGATATCCCCCTCCAGCAGATCAAACAGATCTTGGAGGATCCCGCCACGGACCGGCTTGACTTGCTCCGGCAGCACCATCACAACCTCGATCTGCGGATCCGGCAGCTCCAAACACTCCAAACCACGCTGGAGAAGACCATTCAAAATTTGCAGGAGGAAAACAGTATGCCCCTGACCGACGAAGAACTCTATGAAGGATTTGATCAAGAAACCGTTGAACGCTATCAGAAAGAAGTCCAGGAAACCTATGACCCTGAGATGGTTGCCCTGGCCAATCGGAACGCCCGCAGCATGAGTAAAGCGGAATGGGCAGCCGTGAAAGCCGAAGGACAGGCGATTTCAACCGGGCTGGCCGCACTCATGGACCGTGACCCCGCCGACCCGGAGGTACAGGCGTTCGCTGCCCGCCAGCATGCCTGGATCGAGAATTTTTATCCCGTTTCCGCCGAGATGTTCCGCGGACTGGCTGAACTTTATGTCACCCACCCCGAATTCCGCGCCAATTACGACAAGGTCGCGCCGGGTCTGGCGGATTTCCTGCGCCAGGCGATGGTGATCTACGCCGATACAGTGTTGGAAGAATAGAATAACGAGAAAATGTAGGTCACGTGGAGCGAAGCCCACGTGACAAAACAAAACTGAAAGCTGACCTATGTGGGTATCGTTTTTTGAAAAACAATTGATAAAATATCTTTGTCATCGCGAGGAAGTCCCGAAGGGACGAACGAAGCGATCTCAGAAAAATTAGATCGCAGGTCATGTTTTCAACGTGATAAAAAAACGCCAGAGTTACACTCTGGCGTTTGATTTTCACTTCAAATTCTTTATCAGACGGCGGCTTCCAGCTTCACAATCCCGGCTTCCATCCGGCGGAGGGTTTCCTTCCGGCCAAGGATCTCAGCCAGGGCGGTCGCACCGCCCGGCGTGGTAGCAACGCCTGAAAGCGCCGTTCGGATCGGCCACATCACCGTACCGGTCTTGAACCCGTTTTCCTTGCCGAACTGTTTCAGCATCTGGAACAGGTTGTCATTATCAAAGGTCTTGATATCCGCCAGCAGGGGCAGCACACCCTTGAGTACCGCCAGGCTGGTTGCCTGGTCAGAATTGGATTTATCGTGGGAATAAAGCGCCACGTCGTAATCCGGGACCGCAGCGAAGAAAGCCACCATCGCGGGGATATCCGTCAGCTTCTCCGTCCGCACCTGGAGCAGCTCGCTGATCTTCAAGGTATCATAACCGGCCAGTTCCGCCGGATAATAGGGTGAAGCCAGCTCATGGAAAGCTTCCAACGGAAGTGCTCGGATATGCTCGCCATTCAGCCAGGTCAATTTATCAAAGGAGAAAGCAGCACTGGACTTGTTGATCCGGTCAATGGAGAAAACCTTTTCCAGTTCCGCCAGGGTGAAGAACTCCTGGTCATTCCCGGGGCTCCATCCCAACAGCGCGATGTAATTGACGATCGCCTCCGGCAAGTAACCCATCTTCACCAGGTCTTCAAAGGACGGGTCGCCCAGGCGCTTGCTGAACTTGGTGCCATCCTCCTTGATGATCAGCGGCAGATGCACATACTCGGGTACTTCCCAACCGAAATTCTGATAAAGCAGGTTGTACTTCGGCGTTGAGGAGAGATATTCCTGCCCGCGCATAACATGGGTGATCGCCATTAAGTGATCATCCACGACATTGGCGAAGTTATAGGTTGGGAAACCGTCCGATTTCAGCAGGACCTGATCATCCAACTGGGCATTCTCGATCGTGATCTCGCCATAGACATGGTCCACAAAGGTTGTACTGCCTTCGTCCGGGATGCGCTGGCGGATCACAAAAGATTCGCCCTCAGCCATTTTCGCTTCAAATTGGGCCGGGGTCAGCAGACGACAGGGATCCCGTCGGGCGGGTGAATCATCGCCTTCCGGCTGGTCATCTTTTTTGCAGAAGCAGCGGTAAGCCGCGCCCATATCCAATAATTGCTGGGCATATTCCTGATAAAGCGGCAGGCGTTCCGATTGGATATATGGGCCGTAGCCACCGTCCTTATCGGGGCCTTCATCGTAATCCAACCCTGCCAAAGCCAGGCCCTTAAAAATCGCGGCAACGGCTTCGGGGATGTTGCGGACCTGATCAGTGTCTTCAATCCGCAGGATAAAAACGCCGCCATCGCGACGCGCGGTCAGATAGGCATAAAGCGCTGTTCGCAAATTGCCGATGTGCATATAACCCGTTGGGCTGGGCGCAAATCGTGTTCGTACCATAGATAAAAAATACCTTTCCTACATATTAATAATCAAATATTCCTGTGCTATCAAAATCCTACCACAAACGGAGAAGAGCTTCCATTATTCGTCAAGTGTTTGCGGGACGATATAGACCTGCGCAATTCCCTGTTCAAAACCGAGGTCGAGGAACTGCTCAAACTTGGCCGGGTTGACGGCATAAGTGCTGTTTTCCAGCGATCCCACAAAGATGTAACGGATATCGTACCGCTGAATGATGGTTAAAGCCGTCTCCCAATCTGCGGTTTCATAGAGGGTGCGGATATCCGCCTCCCGGTTGCCCACCTCGGTATAGCCGCCGCGCCACTGGCCTTCATGTCCCGGCCAGCCCAGCACGGTCGCCTGTCCGGAGAAAGTCGCCACCCGCGCATAGGACGAATATTGGCCTCCAACCGCCTCAGCCACAGTGCCCGCTTCCTGAACCGAGAGCCAGCCTATCGCGGCAGCCTCATCCGGTTGGTAAAGCTCCCAATATGCGCCGGCATCCAGCGTGAAACCCGAGCCAAAATCAAAATTATTGGTCTTGTCGGGGAAAGCAAACACGGAGAAAGCCAATCCCATCGCAATGAACAGCACGATCACAATTCTGGATAGCCAGGAACCCTTCCTGAGCAGCACCACCGAGGCAAAAGCCGCCGCCAGCGACCACAACATCCAGGCCTGATAATAAAATTTGAAGACGGTATTCATCCGGGTACCGAAATTATCGCGCAGGTAAACAAATTCCGGTGCGAGCACCATCAACCCGCCCAGAATCACCATCAAAAGGACAAAACCGATCGGTCCGTGTTCCTGCTTCTGTTCGCCAGCGTCATTTTTCTGCATTTTACCGATCATAAAGGCCAGGCCAATCACCAACAGTGCGACCAGGGTGATCAGGCTGAACCCATAAGCCAGGCGGTGCAATAAAGCGGATTGCAGGAATCCCGCAACAGACGTCTGCCCTTGCTGCAAGATTAACTGCTGTCCCAGATCCATCCCGGCAATTTTCAGCGCCATGGCCAGATTGATGACAATTAGCGCCACTAGCAAGCCGCCCACCAGAAGTCCGCTCCATTTCCAATCCGTTTTGGCGCGTTTCCGCCAAAGCCAGCCGAAGAACAGGAAGATCGGGATCATCAAGGTACCGAACATGACCCAGAGGTACAGACCCCGGGTTGGATTATAGACATTCGGCAGGATGCCGCCCGCCTGCGATTGGAAACTGAGCAGGAAGGGCAGATAGAGGACAAAGGACAGTACACCCAGCGGAATCGCCAGGGTCAGTACTTCACCGATCCGCTCGCCGGACCAGCCCTTTTGCGTCACCTGCCGCAGCAGAAATGCCCCAACCAACAGGCTGAAATAAACCGGCAGGTCCCAGGTATTCAGAAAGATGATCCCGCCGATCAGAATGGCGCTGACAGCGAAAACATCCCATTTGAAAGGAATGGGAAAGCCGAGGATGTGATGCGGATTTTCCTCATCCATCGCGCCCTGATAGATATTGAACGCCAGATTGATCACCAGCATCACGAAGGGCATCACCAGCACATGGGGGTGCAGGTCACCCAGCACATAGGAAAAGGCCGGGAATTCGTCAATTGGCGAAAGCGAACTGACCGCGCCGGTCAGGTCAATGTCTTGAACCACGCGGGAGGCCTGCCACCACCACCAATAGCGGTGCGGAATCAAAGACAGCGGTTCACTGGGCGGGTTCAGCAAAGCCTCTATGTTGACCCACTGCCAGAAGGAAGATGTCCCTGCGGTCAAATCCCAGCCCAAACCTTTTTGGTGCAGCATTTCCAGAACCACTTCCAGGTTGCCGACCAGGAGCAGGAAGACCGGCCCCAACAAAGCCCAGCCCATCACATTCTTAAAGCCGTTTTCCGTCTTTTTTAGAGCGGAAAGCAGGTCATAAAGCACACCATATGCCCCCACCGCGCTCAGGGCGAAAACCGCGCTCAACATCAGGTTGAAGGCGACGCCCCCGCTGGCGCCTGTCACTTTTGCCAGCATCGCGGCCAGGATGTAGCCGAAATGGTAATAAGAGATGGCGTAACCGGAGAGCCAGGGGTCATGCGGCGGGAAGGTTTCCGAATGGAGGATGGCGTTGATAAAAGCCAGTTCCATCGGCTTTTCCGTGCCGGAGGCGGCAGGGTTAGCGCCCCGCACGACCACCATGAACCCAAAAGCCAGCAAGAAAACCAGTTCCGTCATCAGGATCAACCGCAAATGGCTCCTGACCCAATCCCAAATCTCCGCCCGGCGCCCCCACCCGGCCCAAACGGATATTCCAGTTACCAGCGCCAGCATCAACAGAATTGCGCCGGGCTCATTTTGCAGCAACCCCAAACTGGCCAGCAACCAGAAGGCGAACCCCCAAAACAACAACCCCAGGATGCGGCTGATGGCATAGCCGCGATCCGCCACCTTACGGAACAACCGAAAAGTGAGAGGAAAAGTCAGCCAGCCCAGAACGACCAGCAGAATGTACCAAAAGAAAATTTGCCCAATCATTTTTTATCCTTGATCGGTTAGTAAACTTAAAATAGTTCTAAATCAGGCTCTTACCTGAAACGTGGCTTCATTATAACAAGAACCCCCCATTCTATCCGTTTTGGCACGCGGGATGCACCGCAGAATTATTCCGGGAACTCCCGGAGCCATCTGGACGTCAAATCCAGTAGAATTTAACCTAACCAAGGATATGTCATGCCAACTGTCACCCCGGCCCAGAGCCGCGCCAACACCACCAACCCAACCCCCAACCGACATCGGTCGCAGAGACGGCCCGGTGCGGCGCTTTGGGTTGCCCTGGGCGCGCTGGTGGTCCTGATCCCGCTTGTGTTAATCTGCGGAGCAGTCATCGCCTTCCAGCTTCTACAGTGGAACCTGCCCGGCGTGACCGTTTTCGACCAATCCGTCGGGATGATGTCCTATGAGGACACCGTGGATTGGATCGACAGCTACTGGAATCAGGCCCGCCTGATCACCCTTCAAAATCCAAACGATCCAACCTATAGCTATATCGTCATGCCTACCGACCTGGGCTATTGGGTGGATCCGATAGCGACAGCCAATGCCGCCTATGCCATAGGCCGGGATTCCACCCCTTTTGAGGAAATTACCACCGCCCTTCTGGGCCAGACCCAAACCGTTCTGCCGGTGATGTATTTCGATGATTCCCAGGCGCGCCAAACGCTGGAGGCCCTGGCCGCCGAACTGGCCGTCCCGGCAACGGAAGCCACAGTCGCTTATCAGAATGGTGAATGGATTGCGGTGGGCGGCTCCACCGGTCAGGGATTGGACCTGGAAGCGACCCTGCAGGACATCTATGCCAACGCCTTCCTCGTCCTGCTCAACCAATCCGTCACGCTGACCATGCAGGATATGCCCCCCATCATCAGCGATCTTGCTCCGGTGATTGATGAAATCGAATCCGTTATCACGCAGGACCTGACGCTGACAGCTTATGACCCCATCACGGACGGCCGCACGGTCTGGTCCGTCCCGGCTGAGGTTAAGCGCAACTGGATTTCGGTCGATTCGGCAACCAACACAGTCGCCTGGGACATTATCCCGGATGACTTATCGGACCTGCTGAACGACTGGGAACAATCCCTCAGCGAGGATGGTTCGTTGTCAATTGAGGTGAGCGCCAGTGAAGTTGTTGAAGATTGGGAAAACGGACTGGACCCAATCGTGATCGTCCAGCATGCCCCCACCACCTATCGGGTCAGCGCCGGGGAGAGCCTTTGGGCGATCTCCCTCAAATTGGGCATGCCAATGTGGCGCATCATGAACGCCAACGACGGCCTGACCTCCACCAACATCGAGGCTGGCATGGTGTTGACCATCCCTTCCAAGAACGATCTGCTCCCCTTGCCGGTGGTCCCCAATAAACGGATTGTCGTGGATATCAGCAGCCAGCGGATGACCGTCTATGAAAACGGCGAGGTGCGCAATACCTACGTCGTCAGCACCGGGATTGCCAGCTCCCCCACTATGGCGGGTGTTTTTCAGGTGCAAACCCACGAGATCAATGCCTACGCCTCCAATTGGGACCTTTATATGCCGCATTTTCTGGGGATCTATGAAGCCTGGCCCGGTTTTATGAACGGCATTCACGGCCTGCCCCTGCTTTCCAGTGGAACCCGCCTCTGGGCCAGCACCCTGGGCTCGCCGGCCTCCTATGGCTGCATTATCCTCGACCTGGCCGCCGCCGAAGACCTTTACACCTGGGCCGAAGATGGCGTGGTTATTGAAATCACACCCTAAAAATAAAAAACCTTTCTAATAGGACTGGAATACAACTTGCACTAAATTCTCATAGATTTTGTTCTGTTTAAATTGGAAAAACAGTCAATCATGAGAATTTACTTTGCAGGAATAGCCGAACTTTTCGCTAACGCCCCCGCCGCAATGATCAGCCATCTGATCGCGGGGTTGTCTTTGGCATTGTTCGCCTGCCTGATGCTCCTCCGGATCAACAAAACCGTGCAACCCGGCCATAATCGCCGGCTGGCGGTTGGCGCGGGGCTGCTGCTGTTGCTGCAGGTTGTCCAGATGGCTTTTACGGCGTTCTACCTTAAAGGAATCGCCCTCTCCGCCACCTCTATTGGGCTGGTGGACCATCTGGTCATCGCCCTGACCGCAATCTGGGTGGCCTGGCTGCTTCTGGGTGAAGAACAACCCCGCAAAGCCAACCGTACCACCGCGTTGTTGAGCCTGGCGGCCCTTTTCCTGTCCACCTTCTCCATCCTGCTCACCCTGCTCTTGCCCGGCCTGCAGGCCAGTACCGGCAACATCCTCAACCTGCTCTGGTATTTGGGCAATCTCCTTATTCTGACAACAGGGCTGGTCATTTTGGCTGTCCGTCGCCCGGCAAACTGGGGCATCGGCGCCCTGATCCTGAGCGTCACAGCCCTCTGCCTGGGATTACAAATCCTCTCCGTTGGCAACCAATTGGGCGTGATGGGACTGCTTCGGCTTGCCCAAGCCACCTGCCTGCCCTGGTTGTTGGTGCTGACCGGCAAGACGGATAGATCACCGGAATCGCCCGCTGCCCTATCGCAGGAAC
>CAYUSC010000116.1:0-8507 GCA_964447265.1 uncultured Candidatus Brevefilum sp. | reverse complement strand
TTGGGGTGGCTGATGTGTTTGGGACATATCGAACTAATTATAGCCGCTTTTGGGTAGTGGTCAAAATGGCGTGGGGGGAGGGGTGAGTTATATCAAACCCATATTTTAAGTATTTTGGGAATAGGATATATAATTTAATATACGTTCTGGAATACTACCTTTTCGTCTGAGATTATTTCAGAATATGAAATTGGGAGGTAATCATGTCGAACGATCGAATTGCTAGAGAATTACTTGAAGGCTCGATTGAATATCATGAGTTACTTATTAAACTCGCAAGAGGAATTTCAAGATTTCAAGAACTTATGAGATTTATCGTTGATTGTTTGGATTTCGGAGTCCAGAACATTCCCGATGAAATATTTACACCATGGATTGATTCAAATAAACATATTCCTGCGATAGACGAAAGGTTTGACCCCTTGGTCTCATTCTCAAGTAATGATCCATTGACTGATCTAGGGTATTTAATCAACACTTCAGCAAGTGGAACAACCGATTCATTTTCTTTTCTACTTAATAATTACAATTTCTATGAAAATAAGGAGGCTCGTGAAGAATTTCTAAATTTATCAATAAGATTCAAAGGCTTATTAGCCCGACCTGAGGATATAGCCACAGTCCGTAGTTTTATAACTCCAATTCATGCCACAGCAGGAGAGAAATTTACCCATTCTCTGGATGCGATGGATTCACTTCCTGAAGGTGAAGATACTCAAGGGTGCTTATTGGAAATGCGATCTGCAATTGATCTAACTATTGATAGACTAATAGATTTAATTGGGCTCACAAAGAAGGAAAAGAAGCTTAAAGCAATCCAACAATTACCTACAATTGCGCGTTATTTAGCCAAGGACGACCAATCTAAGGTAAATTTACTATTGGCTAATAGCCGGTTTGAAGAACTTAAATCTCAGCTTGCTGCATCTAAGAACATAAAATATACAAAAGATCAGGCTAACTCACTCATGGATAAATCAATTGCATTCCTCAACCAGATTGCATCAGCGATTGAAATTCCGGATGAGGAAATTGAAGTATAGCTATCTCGTTAAGACTTTTACTACTGAATCGTGTTATTAATGATATCCATTCATATTGATAAGTATTGAAAATAATAGCCTTTGTAGAATTGATTAACTATCCGCTCGAATATTTTCGACTAATAACAAGTCCTACACATCACATTATCAAGTAGGGAATACAAATGCCAGAATTGCATAATTTAGTGAATGAATGGAGAGAAGAAGGTTATATCAAGCTTGTTAAGTGGCATACGGTAAACGATGAGTATGTATGTGATATCTGTAAGTCTAGATCAAAAAAGGAGTTCCCTCTTGATGATATAGAAAGCTTGATGCCAGGATGCGATAACTGCAGGTGTTGGATAACACCAATTGTTGATTTGGGACTTATTAATACACTTAGGAAAAATGATTGGGAAGGCGTAGAATTTGACAATTGAAATAAAAGTTTGGAAAGTTTCTGCGAAGGTATAAGGAATGTTATCCATATAGGATAGATATTGTTATCCGCTCGGATAACACCCTCATTCCACCCAGCTAATCACCGGCAATTCTTCCGCATCGAATCCTTCCGCAATCAGTTCCAGCGATAGCTGCGGAAAAGCCACGCGGTAGATCGAATCTTCCGTGGTCAGATAGAACGCCATCGAATCGGGCTGCCAGATGACATCTCGGACAGGCAGGTCCGTCAGGTTTTGCAGGATTGTGCCGCTGGAACTCTGATAAAGTCTGGCGCCAATATCGCCTCCCTCCGCCGTCCCCCAGGCCACCATCCAGTTCCCGCTGGGTGAGATGCTCGCCATCCGTTCATCCGAGAGGGAAAAACCATCCCCACTGGCTGAGAACCCGATCAACCCCTTCGCGCCCGAAGCAATGAAAATGCCATTCGGTTCAGCATAAAGTCCGGTCCATTCCCCCACCATCTGTAAAGACCTGACCGCGCTGTTCGGCGCCACCAGATAGACCCCGCTCAACAGATCCTTCTCAAGCGCCTGGGCTTCATCCAGCACAAAAGCATAGGATGAAGATTCGGGGTCAATCGCCGCCAGGCTGAACGACCCGCCCAGGAGGACACTCTCCTGCAGTGTTTCCAGATTAACCTGCCGCAATTCAAAAGGCCCATCCGCCGTTTGCGAATAGGTCATAATGGTCTGGGCATTCAGCCAGCCAATAAAGACTTCACCCTGGCTGCCGGGAACCGGCAAATAGAGCGAATTCTGATCGTTAAACCCGGGCACGCGCAGCCCGGTCACAACTTCGGAACGCCAGCCGGTCTCCTCGGTGTAATCTCCCAATTCCTGAGAGATCAGCCAGTTGCCGCCGGGTGACCAATATGGAGAAGCCGAATGTGAATACAGGCCGTTGAGGCGTTCAATGCTGCCCGTCGCTGGGTTCCAGAGGTAGAGGTCGCTGGAAGTTAAATTTAATGCAGCGGTAAAAGCCAGATAGGTGCCATCCGGCGACCAGGCCAGCCCATCTTCGCGGCTGACAGCCCGCAAGGTGTCAAAAGCCCGGGTGCCTTCCTCATTGACAATCTTTCGTTGGACGGTCAGGCTCAGCAAGGGGGTCAATTTGGTAACTGTGGTGGAGGGCAGATCTATCTGATATAAAGCGAATTCGTCTGTGTTCAATGGGGAACCGGCCCGGACGACCAGAGTGTGCCCATTGGGAGAAAGTCCATTGACCAAATCGGAAGCAATGATTGGCGCTGGCAGGGAAATTTCCAGGGTCACCCCCGCATCCAAATCATAGGCCGTAATCACGCCTGAATCGGGAGTCGAATATACCAGCCAGGGGCCATCCGCGGCCACAGTCGGCCGGGGCGTCGGCGTCACGCTGATCTCGGTGGCGGTGGGGGTCATGCTCTCCTCACCCTCATCTATGGCGGCCTGTTGGGTTGCGTTGATCGCATCATTGGTGGCTTTGAGGGCTTCGGCTGTTGGCGTGCCGGACCAGGACGCCGGCGTTGCGGATGTCAGCTTGCAAGCCAGGCTGACCAGCATCAATACCAATAAGAACCCGATTAGCTTTAGATTGGATTTCCTCATAAGACGTTCCGTTCTCAATCCTCGAGGATCTGCAAGCTGGACATAGAGGCCACCAGCGCTTTCAGCCCCAAACCCTCAAAATAGACTTCAACCGTTTCATCGCCATATTCTAAAATACTCTTCCGAACAACACCCTTTCCATAAGTAGGGTGCATCACCTCCATATCGGGTAAGAACCGCTGTTCAACTTTCTTGGGTGGTTTGGCCTTTTTCTTGTCGCCGCCTGACCCAAATGACGCATCCCAGCGAAAAGCAGCGCGATCGAAAGTTTCCCGATTTTCATAAGAGCGGGTGAATTTGCCCCGAATGAGGTCATCCGGCAAATCCTCAAGGAAGCGGGAGGGCATCATGGTCTCATAACTGCCATAGGGGCTTCTCCGGCGAAGCGCCCGGGTGAGATAGAGCCGGTTCTTGGCCCGGGTCATCCCCACATAGAACAAACGCCGTTCTTCCGCCATCGATTCAGGGTCATCCATGGAGCGGCTGTGCGGCAGATATTGCTCATCCAGGCCGATGATGAACACCTGGGGAAATTCCAGCCCCTTCGCCGCATGCAGGGTGAGCATGGTGGGCGCGTCCATCGATTCGGGCAGGGTATCTGCATCAGCCACCAGCGCCATCGCTTCCAAAAATTCCGCCAGGTCCCGGTCTTCATATTCCAGCAGGACCTCGCGCAGCTCCAGAACGTTACCCCAGCGGTCCTGTTCCTCATCACCCTCATCGGTGATGTATGTCTCATAATCCGTATCCAGCATGATCTCATCAAAGAGCGCGGTCAGCGAGGTCCGATTCAAATTCTCCCGCCAACTTTGCAGCATTCGGCTGAAGGGTAATAATCGCTGAGCGGTACGCTCCAGCGCTTCCGCAAAAGGCGCGCCCTTTTCCGTGTTCATCGCTAGCAGCACTTCACCGCTGCTCATCCCGGCCTGGCGGGCTACTTCGTTTAACTGCTGTTCGGTCACCGAGCCGATCCCCCGGGGCGGCACGTTTATCACCCGCGCCAGGCTGACCTCATCGCGGGGGTTATAGACCAGCCGCAAGTAGGCGATCACATCCTTCACTTCCCGGCGGCCATAAAAACGCTGCGCGCCAACCAACCGGTAGGGCATATTCGCCCGGCGGAAGGCCTCTTCCAGCAGGCGGGATTGGGCGTTTGTACGATACATGATCGCGAAGTCCGATTCCCGCGCCAGGCCCAGACGGGATTGACGGTCAATGGTATCCACCACATAGTCCGCTTCGGCCCGGTCGTCATCGGCTTCCTTAACCACGATCGGTTCGCCCGAGCCGCGATCCGTGAAGAGTTTCTTCCGGGTCCGGTTGGCATTTTCATTGATCACTGCCACAGCCCCATCCAGGATCTTTTGGGTGGAGCGATAATTCTGTTCCAGAAGGATTTTCTCCGCATCAGGGAAATCAATCACAAATTTTTCCACGTTATGATAGTCCGCGCCGCGCCAGCGATAGATCGATTGGTCCTCATCACCGACCACGAAGATATTCTTGTGGAAGGAGGCCAGATGCGAAAGCAGGAAATATTGGGCCAGGTTGGTGTCCTGAAATTCATCCACCAGGATATGCGTGAAACGCTGAGCGTACTTTTTGCGCACTTCCGGATTAGTGTCAAGCAGAATGGCGGTATAAAGCAGCATGTCGTCAAAATCCATCGCGTTACTGGCGATCAGATATCCCTGATAGGCCTTGTAGATCTCGGCGATGACCTCGTCCCGATAGCCTTCTATCGGAAATTCATCCGGCCCCATCAGATCATTCTTGGCCTTGCTGATCCGGGCATGCACCTGATGCGGCCGATAGTCCTTCTCGTTCAGGCGCATCTCTTTAATCACCCGTTTCACCAATGAGAGTTGGTCATCCGAGTCAAAGATGACAAAGTTGTGGTCCACAGGCAGGTAAGCGGCTTCCCGCCGCAAAATCCGGCCGCAAATCCGGTGGAAAGTGCCCAGCCAGAGACCATCCGCCCTGCCGCCCAATAATCCCGCCACCCGGCTTTCCATTTCCCGGGCCGCCTTATTGGTGAAAGTGACAGCCAAAATCTGGTAGGGCTGGACGCCCATCACAGCGATGAGATAGGCTATCCGATAGGTCAGCACCCGGGTCTTCCCGGAACCCGGCCCGGCCAAAACCAGAACCGGCCCCGGCCCGGCGGCGACGGCACGTTTTTGTTGTTCATTGAGTTCGTTGAGTATATCTGCCATGATGACCAAAATTCTACCGTTGGCGCAGTGCTGCGTCAACGAAACTAACGGGTGAAAATCGAGAATAAAGCTTAGCAATCCATTTAATGAACCTTAAGCCACCATCCCAAATTCATTAACACAGTCATTATAGAATGGATTTGAAAGATAAACGAAAGCAAATAATAATGAAAGGGTCGCATGGACGCTCAGCCGGTCGCCGATTCTCCGAAGAAATTCTATTGGTATCTGGGAGATGGGGGTCTCCTCGCCTTGTTCTGGTGGGGGCTGGCTATGGCCAATGACCCGCTGGCAAGCTCCCATTTATGGCCCAGCCTCGTCACGGCTGTGGGCGGTTTCATCCTCGCCGCACCCATCCTGATCTGGCTGAATGCGTTAAAACCTGCGGACTCGCAAAACAGCAAAAAGGCTTCCTTCTGGATAACCCTCTCAATACTTTACCCATTGGCCCTGTTCGGGCTTTTTGTTTGGTCTCAACTTAGCGCAACTCCCGTGCAATGGCTGACATTCCTGACCCATCCGGGCATACTGACGGTCAACCTTGCTGCCTGCCTGCTGGTGGGAACACTCCTCAACCATTATGAAGCTCATCTTCACCGCGGCATTTCGATGGCAGCCTGGTGGCTCTGGCATTTACCGCTGATCTTCATCAACGGCAGCGCCCTGCTCCACTATCACTTCTCGAACCTGCTGATGTTCTTCTATCTCGCTACGGTGCTCAGCCTTTCATTCTGGCTTGCCTGGCGGCCGGTGACGGAACATTAGGTCATCCTTCAGCTTTTGTAGGTCACGCTTCCAGCGTGACGAAAACCAAAAAGTCACGCAGGTTCGGCTTATCAGCCTCACCATGCTTGACCTACAAACTTGCTTATAACTCAATTGTGAAGTTTGTGATTAATCATAAAAACAGCGTTTATAATTTATCTATGAACTATCATCGTTATTACGATGCGGGGGAAAGCATATTTATTACCCAAATCGTTAAAGACAGAAAACCTGCTTTTCAGAATCCTGCGTCAGTTCAGTTATTACTAACGACTTTTGAAGAAGTTAATAAGTTCCATCCTTTCACAACACTGGCTTATGTGATTCTGCCGGATCATTTTCACTTTTTGATCAAACCGACTGGTCAAAGTAATTTTAGTCAAATCATGCATTCCCTAAAATCGAATTTCACCAAGTCATATAAACAAGCCTTCAACATCCAAGGCTCGCTTACATTTTGGCAGCGTCGATTCTGGGATCATATCATTCGCGATGAAATTGACCTCGAAAATCATATTCACTATATCCATTTCAACCCCAGTAAACATGGTTACATTCAAGACTCTGCTGATTGGGTATACAGCAGTTTTAATGTTTGGCAGGCAAGAGGTGCATATTCTTTAAATATGCATTGGAAAGAGCCAGAACATCAGAGTTGGGGAGAATAATCCTGATAGTCACATTTCCTATGCAACAATGACTACATACCATCCTTAATTTCTCGTACACAAATAAAGTCATGCAGGTTCGGCTTATCAGCCTCATCATGCGTGACCTACGAATTAACAAATATTTTGGTAAATACTATTTATTCTTCTCGTAGTGCGAAAAAGCATATGGTAAAACGGCTTTTTGTTATTTTCTCAATTTCCTACAGATCTTCTTCTTCGTAGGTCACGCTTCCAGCGTGACAAAACTGACCAGGATCTCATTTACCCATCTACAAAACAAAAAAGTCACGCAGGTTCAGCCTCACGGCTTCACCATGCGTGACCTACAAATCCTTAATTGATCTCTAAATATTGAACCTGATTTCGATCACATCCCCATCCTGCATCACGTACTTCTTACCTTCCACGCGTAACCTTCCCTGGTTGCGGGCTTCGGCAAAACTACCCAGGTGGATCAGATCATCATACGAAACCACCTCGGCGCGGATGAACCCTTTTTGCATGTCCGAATGGATCACGCCGGCGGCTTCGGGCGCCAACGCCCCCCTCGCCACTGTCCAGGCATGGGTTTCCTTATCGCCCGCGGTAAAGAAGGATTGCAGGCCCAACAGATCATAGGACAACCGGATGAACCGGTTCAGGCCGGGTTCCTCAATGCCGTATTCCGCCAGAAAGATCTGCGCCTCGTCCTCAGGGAGCTGGGCGATATCCATTTCCAGTTTGGCCGGCATGCTGACCACTGTTGTGCGGGCAAAGGGCGTCTCAATCTGGATCGGGGTCTGGTCCTCGGAATGGTTGACTACAATCATCTGCGGTTTCTTGCTGAGGAAACCGTAACTGGACATCATCTCTTCCTCATCCTCGGTGAAATCCTCATTGCGCAGGGGGATTTCATCGGAGAGCAGCGCTTGCAGCCTCTCAAAGAGTTCCGTCTCCCGCGCCACCACACCCTTATCGCGGCCCACGCCGCCCCGCTTGCGCTCCTCTTCCAGCCGCTGGAGCTTGCGTTCCACCAGGATCATATCGTTGATGATCAGTTCGCCTTCCATATTCGCCAGGTCGCGCTTGGGGTCAATGCTGCCATCCCGGTGCGGCACCAGGGGATTATCGAATTGGCGCACCACATGGATGAAGCCGTCCATCTGGCCCAGGGTGTTGAGCAGCGGGCCGGAAATGCCGCCTTCCACAGGCTTTCCTTCCAAGCCGGCCACATCACCATAGGTCACCTTGGCATAAACAACCTTCTTGGATTTGAACATCTCCGTCAATTTGTCCACGCGCTCATCCGGCACGTCAATCACCGCGGTGTGCACTTCCACCTTGCCGCCGCTGATCCCGGTGGGTACGTCGCCGCGGGTCAGTGCGTTGAAGAGCGTGGTCTTGCCGGATTGGGGTAAACCGATAATGCCTAATTCCATCTTTCACTCCATCAAAAACTCCCCTGCCCGGGCGGACAACGGAGAAGATAAATAACTTTGCGTATCCCCAATAATACCTGAGAACCGCGGATTTGGCAGGAGTTTCCATTTTAAAACCAAGGCACGTAGGGTGTGCAATTTTTTGTGCGCACCAATTAAACTCAAGTTCGGAGCGCACCCTACAAGCTGAGAACCGGGGATTTGGCAGGAATTAGGTAAGCTCCTGTTTACAATTCACCTTGACCTCCCCCACGTGAACGGTTAAAATGGAGTCTCACTTGCCGAAGTGGCGGAACTGGCAGACGCGCACGACTCAAAATCGTGTACCCACGGGTATGAGGGTTCGATTCCCTCCTTCGGCACC
>CAYUSC010000115.1:0-8677 GCA_964447265.1 uncultured Candidatus Brevefilum sp. | reverse complement strand
TTACCGCCTGCGCTTGAATGAACGCTTCGGGCTGGAGGTTCTGATCCCGGATGAAGGCGACCGGGAAACCGTTCATAACACCATTTACGGCGAATTGGTCAAGGGCACCATCAACCCGGACTCGCGCCGGGCTTTCCTGACCATCATTGAGAAATTAAAAGGCAAGGGCGCACAGGGCGTGATCCTCGGCTGCACCGAGATCCCCCTGCTGGTGAAACAAGCCGATGTGGACATCCCCGTATTCGATACGACCCGCATCCATGCTGAAGCGGCCGTGGACTGGGCGTTACGTTAGTTTCTAAATTGCAGATGCCCTTATTTTGAATAAAGCAATTTCATGGCCTGGTCAAAATCTTTGCGCTTGACATAGACCATGTAGATAAAAATCGGTTGGGACGCACCTTTATACATCGAGATATTTCCCCGGGCGTAGGATTGGGCATCCAATGCGGTACCAACCGAACCACGCGGGCGTTTGGTCCGCAGTTCATACTTGATCTTGTGCTCATCCAACAGGTTCGTGGCCCTTCTGGCCTCTTCGCTGGATGTATCCACCATAATTCGCTTCTTGAACCCCACAAACATTGAATTTTCCTCCAGTATCCATTTGAAACATTTTTCAGCCACAAAGGAAGTCTGCACTATCCAGCCAGGGCTTCTTGTTTGTGACGATTATACAATATTGCATTATCCCTATGAATCGAGTCTTGAATCCAGACGTAATTAATTATGGATGATATTTTCCCCTACAGCATTTCGGTTAGTGCTACCCTATCGGTAATTCTTAAATTCTAGAATCGGATAAACGGGATACTTCACCTGCAAGCAATGAAATCGTCTCTGGAATAAGGATTTTACGGATACTCTGAAATTTCTGATTCGGCAATAATGAGTTGAGGTCTTCATTGACCATACGCTGCGAGATATGATCCTTGATGAAAATCTGCAATGCTCTGAAGTAATCTTCGGGGTTTTTCCCTGTACGCTCGATAATGACTCCCGGATTATAGGCATAACCTTTGATGAAAAAATGATGGATGTCATAAAGGTCACGGGCGGCAATTGACCCGTGTACACTGAAACGATCCGTCAGAGCGACAAGTTTGTTGGCAAACATGGTTTCAACCGTTTGACTGTTGACTAGGCGGTCTATCTCAGCAAAAAACTGTACCCTGTATTGGTTTGACTGAACAATCAGTGAATTTGCAGACACTTTGAGCTTATTGCGCTTGCCCGGCTCATGCGGATAGCGCAATTGAAAAATCAAGGCGGTATCGAAAGCAACTAACTTTTCGAAGCCCAGGCGAACAAAGATCTCCTCAAAAGCCCGCCGCATCAAACTACTATCCGTACCAGGTAACTGGTCAAAATCCAAATCCACTGAAAATCTATCCAGATAGCCCAACATAGCAGCACAAGTCCCGCCTTTAAATGCGAGCGAATTGGCCAAAATCGGCGTATCCACAATTTCGAGTAATAACCGATTAAGCTGAGATTTGTGATAAATATCTTCAGGCCGTAAATAAGGTTCAGGCATATCCCACCTGTTCTTGAATCGCTCTCACCTTCTCAAGATTCAATAATTCAGGTGAGTCAAAATGATAGTTTGGTGCGTAATACAACATATCCGCGGCAGCCCGAGAAATATCTGCGAAGAATCGCCCTGATACTGATTCAATTCCAGCTGGATTGAAAAGGAAAGCATCTTTCATCTGGCGATAGCGAAAAGTCCAATGACCAATGGACACTCTTTTTGAAATATCTGCGATATAAGTGAAATCATATACCGATTGAGAGATAACCCCGCCCTGCGCCAAAATCGTTTCTGTCGAAAGATAGGTGAATCGATGAATAATCGCTGGGCCGAGGTCCATTGGATTGAGTTCATCTATCGGGATTGTGGAATATAACCCCTTATATACGGAGAATAATATACCCCGCCTCAAGTACCGGGAAATCGTCTGATATAGCGTTTGACGGTTGTCCATTTCCCAAAGGATGGCAAGATCATTGGTATGAAAAAGATAGCGCTTAATTTCAAACAGTTTATTTATCCTATACATATATGTATAGGATATAGTAACTCTAGATCTTTGTCAAGTACGCTTCTCTGTCACTCAAATCTACCAGCCAATCCTCTCCCCTAGAACATCCAAATAAAAGCCCCCAAGTTTTTATAAACTTGGGGGTTAAATACAAGGTGCCGAGTCACAGAATCGAACTGTGGACACCGCGATTTTCAGTCGCGTGCTCTACCAACTGAGCTAACTCGGCTTCTGACGCTTCCTTGTCTGAGCGTGAACATGATTTTAACCGTTCCGTCCATCCTTGTCAAGCAAACCCGGAATTTCAGGGATTTGGAAAGACAGGCCAGCGTGCATCGGTCGGCAGTGCGTACCAATCCACCGGGTTGATGTTGTAAGTATCCAAACCGGGATACACCTGGACATCAATCAGGCTGTGGTCGGTGCAATCCACCGAGAGACCGCAGGTCACAAAATAGGAATAACCACCGCCCAGATGATTCGCATCCTCTAGCAGATAGGCCACCACTTGATACGTTCCGGCGGGAATACCAGTAAGCTGGAACTCAGTTTGGTTCAGGACAGTATCGGTATAAAAGAACTCGTCGCTATTCATATCATAAGCCACCACCCGCATCGGGGGGATGGATTCGCTGGGATAGCCCAGGCTGCCGCTGATCGATCCGTTATCACTATTCAGGGGATCCACCAGCCAATTCAGGTCCAATCCCGCATCCTCACTCCAATCAACGGGGTTGATCCCTGTCATCACATCGCCGACATCCACCGAAACCGGCTTCAATCCGTGATCGGTGCAATCATCGGTCAGCCCGCAAGCCACGGCTTTGGAATAGGCTGCCCAATGGCCGGGTATAACACCGGCCGTAACGGGATCAATCGGATAGGAAAGAACCACGTATATCCCAGCCGGGACGTCCAGGCTGTAACTGCCGCCATCCGCAATTTCAATGTAGAAGTAAATCGTAGGATCTGTGATATCAAATGCGATCACCCGCTGGGAGGGCATCGTCTCGCCGGGCGAGCTCAGTTCCCCACTGATCGTGCCCACGTCCGAACCGACCTCACCCACGCTGGCAACTTCAGTGGCTGACCCAACTTCCTCGGTTGAACTTTTCGGGTTGCAGGCTGAAAGGACCATCATCATGACCAATACCATCCCACCGATCAGGAACAGCAGATTGCTTCTCTTCATTCATCACTCCATTTCTTCATAGCGCCTGGGGATTTTAAAACGGCGTCGAAACCATCCGCAGGGTTCAGCTTAATTGAATGCAGGAATCCAATTTTACTTCCGATTCGGAAAAAACCAAATCAAAAGGCAATTATAGTCGTCATTTTTTTGTGGATTGATCGAGATTATTCAGGGTTGTCAGTGGGTTTACGCACCAGGAACATCACCAGCGATTCGAGCCACAGCACCAGAAGACCAATGTGCATGCTCACCAAAGCCGGCAGGATGAAATAATTTTCCCATTCCTCCACATAAACCGGGTCATACACATCAATCGATTTATGCCGAAGCAATTCAAAAAAAGCCGGGTAGGTGCGATAGATCCAGGTCGTGACCAGAACGGCCAACAGGTTCACCACAACCATCCCAATCAACATGATCGTGACCTGTTTGCGATTCAACCTGAGTATGAAAGCCCCCAGCACAACCACTCCGAGCAGATAGGTAAAAATCGTGATGAAATGTTCAGCGCGCAGGGGGTAAGGAATACCCAGGCTGACCCAATCCCAATACCAAAGAAACGCGGCCACCAGGATCAGAGTCCCGCCTAATAACAAAAAGTGCCATTTACGAAGTTTTTGGATGACAGGCATATCTACCCTCTCAAGTCAAACCGGCTATTGAAGAGACATGTCTTACTGATTTCATTTTAACATGGCCCAGGATCTTTTGAAATAGGCAATAATTCGCACGCTTTTTGTCTATTTAACCAGCTTTGAAATCGTGCGGAAGGCTGGGTGTTGGGAAGTGCGAATCAGTTCAAACAACGCAATTTCCACGCTGGTGACCGTTGCGCCGGCATCGTGCATGCGCTGCAGGGCCAGATCAAGGTTCTCAGCCGTACGGGAGAAAGCTCCATCGCTGAGGATATGGACCTCATAGCCTGCGTCCAGCAGGTCCAGCCCGGTCTGCAGCACGCAGACATGCGCTTCAATTCCACCAAGGATGAACTGCTTGCGGCCAGAACGCTTGAGGGCTAACAAGAATTCCGGTTCACGCATCGCGCTGAAGGCAGCTTTGGAGAAGATCGGCGTATCACCCAGGGCTTCGCTCAGTTCCGGCAGCGCTGGCCCCAATTTATCCGGCACCTGTACGGTCGCCAGGATCGGCATTTCCAGCGCTTGAGCGCCCTTGACCAGCCGCATCAGATTGGGGACCACCAATTCCGAACGGTCCACAATTTCAGCCAAACGCCCCTGAAAATCCACCAATATCAACGCCGCATCAACGGGATTTAACATCTTGCCTCCGATAATTTGATTTTCAGGGATTATACCTTTCAGGAAACAATAATAAAGGGTGAAACTAATCAAATTATCGGGGGAGTTGACCCATACGACAGCCAGGAGGATGACCAGTATTTTTTATCTGCTTAACACAGGCTGGATTTCGTGTGAATTTTGACTTTTCGCAGGTGATTAATGGAAATTAATGAGGTTAAGTGGCATTTTCAAATCGCAGAGTGGAGAGCAGGGTTTTTTCAATGTATAATCATGCTTGGAGAGGGTTAATCATGAAATATCTTTTTTACCCTGTTGGGCATTACACTCTCTTTAAACACATACATCATATTAAGTCATTCAAGGAGCCGGTAATGGTCGATAGCGACAAGACATCCCAGAAGAAAATTGCAGAAGCTGTTGAAAAAACCAAGAGCAAAGCAGAAGGTTATGTACGTGATCCAAAAAAAGCCAAAAAACTACTTGATGATGCCGTCAAGAAGGCAAAGGATTATGAAAAGAACCGTGGACCTTTAGCCGAAGTCTGGAGTTATCTAACCGGTCTTTACCGACTCTTACGAGCCTATATCCGTGGCGATTATAGGGAAATTCCTTGGGGTTCAATTGTGCTTGTCACTGTTGCAATCATCTACTTTGTATCCCCGATTGATTTGATCCCTGATTTTCTCCCTGGTGGATTAGTTGATGATGCTGCATTGATTGTATTTGTGGTAAAACAGATTAAAACAGACCTCGATGACTTCTTAACCTGGGAAATGACACGGACAGAAAACGAAGATGGGGAATCGCCGCTCCCGGAATAATCAACATGGGATGAGATAATGGAACCCTATGGACGATAAGAAACCCACCGGCACCGAGACCAGCGCTTTTGGCACCCCCGGGCATGTAAGCCACGATTCATCCCGCTTCTATCAGAGCCGGATGTATGCCCAACTGGACCAGGGTAAAAAGGTCCGCTATTTCGAGAATCCCGTCCCGGATGGTGTGCTGGACCATATCCTCTGCCAATCCAGCGAATCGATGGCGGACCTGCCGGATGCCTCAATTCACTTGATGGTCACCTCGCCGCCCTATAACGCCCAGAAGGACTACGACGAAGACCTCAGCCTGGAGGACTACCTCGACCTGCTCTACCGGGTCTGGCAGGAAACCTACCGCGTGCTGGTGCCGGGTGGGCGGGCCTGCATCAACGTGGCCAACCTGGGCCGCAAGCCCTACATCCCCCTG
Organism: uncultured Candidatus Brevefilum sp.; assembly: GCA_964447265.1. Taxonomy (GTDB): domain Bacteria; phylum Chloroflexota; class Anaerolineae; order Anaerolineales; family Anaerolineaceae; genus Brevifilum. Next base: position 2,930 of record CAYUSC010000115.1, on the reverse strand, counting down.
CACAGCTACATTATTGACCAGATGGTGGAGATCGGCTTCCTGATGCGGGGTGAGATCATCTGGGATAAAGCCGCCAGCGCCAGTCCCTCCACGGCCTGGGGATCCTGGCTCTCCGCCGGCAATCCCGTCCTGCGGGATGTCCATGAATACATCCTGGTGTTCAGCAAGGAGAGCTTCAGCCGCCCCAAAGGGGAGCGCGTCAGCACGATTGATAAAGAGGATTTCCTGGCCTGGACCAAATCCGTCTGGCAGTTCAAGGCCGTCCAGGCGCGCACCATTGGCCACCCGGCGCCTTTCCCGGTCGAGCTGCCCCATCGCTGCATCCAGCTTTTCACTTTTAAAGATGATGTGGTTCTGGACCCCTTCGCGGGCAGCGGTACCACTTGCGTGGCCGCCAAACAGGACGGCCGCCACTTCGTGGGTTATGACCTGGTGCCGGAATATTGTCGATTAGCTGAGAAACGCCTGGCGGAAACCCTCTGATTTTCTAACTCCCCCCAATTTAACCGTTTCTAACGCACATCTACGGCTTGTGAGAGCCGGTCGATGGCCGCCTCCACATAATCATCCTGCTCGATATCAAGGTGAATGGCGCCCTTGGGACAAACCTCCACACACCGCCCGCAGCCCCGGCATTCTTCCGAGATCACAGCCTTGCCATCCACAAGCGATATCGCGTGGATGAAACAGACCTTCTCTTGCGTGCATTTCCCGCAGCCGATGCAGTCTTCCGTCACGGAAACGACCACCCCCGGCATGCGTTCAACTTTGTTCTTCAATTTCGGCGCGAGATTGGGCAGGAATTTGAACAAACAACAACAGGGACAGCAGTTACAGATCGTCATCAAGCGGGTGGAAGCTTCCACCCCCATCCAGACCGCGTCGATCTTATCCCGGCCGATCAGATGCACCAGCCCGGCTTCCCTGGCCCGTTCGACATGCGCCAGCGCCGTTTCTTTATCCACTAAACGGCCCAATTTCGGGTTGATATCCAGCACAGCTTCACCAAGAAAGATGCAGCCGATATCATGGTCATAATCCTGACAATCGGCCGCTTCCCGACAGACGCAATGGTTCATCAGGAAGATATGACTGGCTTCTTCAATGAAATGGGTAACAACCTCTGAGGGGATAACGACGTTTTCCTGATCCTCAATCTGCTGATTAATCACCACCCGGTCTTTGGGCAGGTAAAAGAGGGTATCACCGGTTTTATGGCCATTAAATAAGGCATGCTCCATGACCGGGCCAATCAAAGGCCATTTGGTCATTTCAGCCACTGCAAACCGCATTGAAAAATGTCGTTTTAGAAAATTAATCAACCAAAGCGAGCGACCCATCCAGGCTCCTCAGGACAAACCACCAATAATGGGGCGGAACTCCTCCCATTATAAACCGAACAGATGAAACTATTGCCTTTCAACAAAAAACACGTACTTTAATTTACGGAGAGGTATCTGATAAGTTTCAAACGAATACTCTAACCCTCATTTTTGCCGTAATAGGCAAGTCTGTCCCGAACCGTCAGAACGGAAACGAGGGCCAACAGCGGTCCTGTTCCAATGACCAATGGTAAGATCGTCGCCAGGCTGAGGATCAGGATCACGAATGAAATCCCGCAGCTCACCAGACAAAACCCGGGCGAAGCCAGAAGAGTGAATAAGCTGTTCTTCCAGGCCAATCCCAGCTTTTTATCCTCCTGAGCGATCAGGTAACCGGGCACCAGGAGCTGGACATAGGTCCAGATCACCGTCATCACAATCAGAAATATCGCCAATATCGGCGACCAGGGCGTGTCCCATTGGGTATAGAACCACAAGGCGATCCCAGCCAGCGCAAAAACAATAATATTGACCACTCCCCACAAAAGCCCCACCCAGAAAAATCGCTTGAATCCCCCCCACCATCCGGCAATGCCGGTACGGATGCCATCTGCCAGGTCGTCCGCGACCGCGCTCATCCCCAGGATGGCCGGCCCGGCCAGTAATCCCGTCAATGAAGCCAGGATGGTGACCAGGCTCACCAATACACCATTGCTCCAATCATCCCACCAAAGCCGGAACGACTGCCCAATCGTTTTGAATGCACTGCGAAGTTCACCGGATGCCATAGCGAAATTATACTGGCAAACCATTAACTCGTCCGTGATACAATGTTGAAAAATGATGCCATGGACCTGCCTGCACCCAATTGAGAGTGTGGTAGCTTTTTATAGCAGTGGTTCGGCAACTTAATTAACCATCAAGGATAAATTTATGTTTGTCTATCTCAGCAAGCTCCTGCCCCTTTTCATCTACCCTCTCGGGATCGTAACCCTCCTGTTGATCCTGGGGCTTTCTTCCGAACGCCGGAAAAAATGGCACAAAACGTTCCTGATCCTGGCTCTGGTCACCCTGCTGCTCGGCAGCAATCGCTGGGTTTCCTATGGGCTGGCGCGTTCCCTCGAATGGCAAAACCTTCCCTCGGAAACCACGCCGCAGGCCGAAGTGATCGTCGTCTTGGGAGGCGGCACCGAATCGGGTGATTATCCCCGCCCAATGACGGAAGTGAACGGCGCCGGGGACCGGGTGTTGTATGCCGCCAAGTTATACCATGACGGCGCTGCGCCTATCATTCTGGTCAGCGGGGGAAACCTGGGATTCAGTTCAGCCCGCGGTGACACACCGGCCGAAGAAATGACTGATCTGCTGAACATGCTGGGCGTTCCAACCGAGTCCATTTGGCAGCAAGACCAATCCCAAAATACCTACGAAGATGCCCTCTACAGCGCGGAACTCCTGCGCGAAAAAGAAATCACCGAGGTCATTCTGGTGACCTCGGCGATGCACATGCCCAGAGCAAAAGCCCTGTTTGAAAATCAAGGGATTGCCGTGATCCCCGCCTTGCCGCCGTTCTCTTTCTGCTGCTCCTCACCGCCAGCCCGGCCGTAG
>CAYUSC010000114.1:6691-8833 GCA_964447265.1 uncultured Candidatus Brevefilum sp. | reverse complement strand
TAATCCCAACCTGACAGGATCGACAAAGCCGGTGATTTCACCGGCTTTTTTATATATAATTTAAGGCAAGTCCACCCGGAGTATCTTCTGGGAAACCTATTACCCTATTGAGGAGTGAATTACTTGACTGAAGACAATGGAAAGGTTGTTGAGATGTTTGACGTGGCGGCTTTAATTGACCTGCAACAAAAACCGGAGCCTTTCACGCCCGGTGAACCGCTCTTCTGGAATGACCCGCATATCTCCACCCAGATGCTGAAAGCGCATCTCGACTCCAATTCCGACCTGGCGAGCCGCCGCCCGGAGACCATTGACGCAATCGTCTCCTGGATTGTGGCTGAGACCGGGCTGGCGCCCGGCGCGGCTGTGTTGGATTTGGGCTGCGGGCCGGGGCTTTATGCCACCCGGCTGGCGCAGCACGGGATGGTCGTGACGGGAGTGGATTATTCCCGGCGGTCGATTGATTATGCCCGTCAGGCGGCCCAATCAGCCGGATTGGCAATCACCTACCGGTATGAAAACTACCTTGATATCGCGGATGAGAATCAGTATGACCTGGTTATGCTGATCTATGGTGATTTTTGCCCGCTCAGCCCGGAACAGCGCCGCACATTGCTGGGAAATATCCGGCGGGCGTTGCGTCCCGACGGATATTTTGTTTTAGATGTCACTACCCGTAAGCTCCGGGAAAAATTTAGGGCAACCAATCGCTGGTATGCAGCCGAAAGCGGCTTCTGGCGCCCCGGTCCCCATCTGGTGTTGGAAATGGGTTTTGATTACCCGGAAGAATCGATCTACCTCGACCAACACATCGTGATTGAGCCCGGTGGGCAGTGGGCGGTTTACCGCAACTGGTTTCAAGATTATCAACCCGACTCGATCACTCGCGAGCTAGCGGATAATGGATTTGAGGTGAAAGGGCTGTGGAGCGATCTATTGGGGACACCCTGGCAGGCGGATGCAGAGTGGATCGGGGTGGTTGCGGCAGTTCGGCCGGGGCTGCTTGGATGAAGGAGCGGCGTAATAATGGCGAAATATAATCCGGTAATTAAAACCGTGATGGATGAGATGCTGTTGGATGACCCCCGCTTGCGGGCGGGGAAGATGTTCGGTTATCCGGCCTATTATGCCGGTGAGAAACTGGCGATCTGTCTCTATGAAGAAGGGGTGGGGGTAAACCTGCCAGCCGAGACGGCCGCCAGGTTGATCGCTGAGGATGAGCATGTTGTCCCATTTCAGCCTCTGGGCCGGCCTAAAATGCGAGAATGGATCCAGATCAATTTGAGTGAAGCGGCGGGTTATGAGGAATATCTGGGGGTTTTGGAAGAATCGATCCGTTTTGTTTTTTCGCTCCAGAATTAACAATAGCAAAAACCTATCGTTTTCGTTTAAGGACGGTTATATTAAATTAAAATAATAAATAATGAAATAAGATTAATTTTTATTATGGAAATTTGCTCATTGTCAGGCTTGATGCTTGGATTGCGCTATGATATGTATACATTTGTGAAGATTAATTCCAGATAATAAATTAGTTGTCCGTAATGCTCTTCTGGAATGGTATTTGCAACCGAAAGACGGAGAAATTGGCTTCTGTTAATCTCAATCTTTATTGGGCTTAGAGTTAAGAGAACCTTATCGTTATCTCAGGTTTAACTATCTGCTCGAAATCTATATTCCAATAGGGATGGAAACATATTTTACCGTCAAGATGGATCTCAAATTTTTAGTGTGCCGAAATTTGAGGGAATCAATTAAAGGTGTCGAGAATGGTAAAAGGAAAGCAAAACACCTCACAATTAGGATCTGATGACTATCTTCAAGCGTCTATAGCGGGGACCAATGATTGTGTGTTGGTCATTGACAATTGTGGGGATATTCGTTTTGCAAACCCGGTCGCTAAAGTCAAATTAGCTGCTCATTTTTCTGCATTGGCAGGTGCCGGTTATGGTATCCCGGCTTTAGAAGGTAAATTCCAATTTTTCCTTCTTGATGAACCTCATAACATGGTTGTGATGCAGGTCAGCCGATTGGGTCATTCAACGTTGGTATCTGTCCGGGAATTGGATAAATTGCTGACGCATGAAGCCATTCCGGTCTCCATTTCCGGTTTTGAGCGAGTGGGGACCTGGCGGTTGGAAC
>CAYUSC010000114.1:0-6591 GCA_964447265.1 uncultured Candidatus Brevefilum sp. | reverse complement strand
TTAGCAAAGAGCGAGAAAAAGTACCGGCAATTATTTGAACTTTCGATCAATGGCTTTGCTTTGCATGAGATCGTGTTGAATGAAGAAGGTAAACCGGTTGATTTCAGATATCTTGATGTCAATAGCGCCTTTGAAGAACACACCGGGCTCAAACGGGAGAACGCCATCGGGAAATTGGCAACGGAAGTCCTACCCGGGATTGAAAAGACGGATCTAATCGAAATTTATGCAAAAGTCGCCACCACAGGTGAGTCCCAACGTTTTGAGACTTTCTATGAACCGTTGAATCGGCACTATTTAATTATGGCCTTTTCGCCGGAACCCAATAAGTTCGCCACGATTTTTATGGATTTCACTGAACGTTTCCAGGCGGAAAACGTCCTAAAGGAAAGCGAGAAGAATTTTAGAACGCTCTTTAATTCCATGCTGCAGGGCGTTGTATATCAGGATGCAAAGGGGAGGATCATCGCCGCGAACAAGGCGGCCGAACACATCCTTGGCATTCCGGTTGAGAAACTTAAGGGCCTCAGTTCGTTTGAAGAGTGCTGGAAAGCCATAAAAATGAATGGCGATCCCTTGCCAGGATCAGAGCACCCTGCGATGCTCGCTTTACGGACAGGCGTGACGGTTGAGGATTATGCTTTTGGGGTATTCAATCCAAAACGCAACGATATTGTCTGGATCAATGTCTGCTCCGTGCCGCAATTCCATGAAGGTGAAGAAGAACCCTATCAGGTTTTTACCACTTTTCTGGAAATTACGGATCAAATCAGAATTCAAAGGGCATTGGAAGAACGGATTAAAGAATTGCACAGCCTATCCAATGTCAGCCAGATAATCCAGCGAGAATCCTCGTTGGAAGGAATCTGTCAAAATCTGGCATTCGAAATTGTCAAAGGCATGCAATATTCGGATTTAGCTGTGGCCTCTATTGAATTGGCTGGAAAAAATTACTCAACCAATCCCTCAGCAGAGATTGCGATGGACCGGTTAGAGGTCCCGATCAGAGCCGAGAACTGCGCTCTGGGGAAGATTACCGTCTTTTATACTGAACAAAAAGAATTCATTCTTCCGGAGGAATTGAACCTTCTGGAAGGGGTTGCGGAAAGATTGGGTCTTTGGTATCACCAGCAGGAAACCCAAAACCAACTGCGTGAAAGTGAACGGCGGTTCAGAAATGCAATCGTCAATGCGCCGAACCCAATTATGATCCATACGGAAAAAGGGGACGTACTTGAGGTCAATGAGGCCTGGCTTAATTCTACGGGGTATAACCGGGATGAAATTACCACTGTCCCTCAATGGATCCAGTTGGCCCACCCAGATATTATCGATGAAATTAAGGATCGAGTTCAACAGTCCTATGCCAAGACATTCACCGGACATCAGGGAATTTTCCCGGTCACAGCCAAGAGCGGCGAAAAATTGCACTGGTATTTCAGTTCGGCGCCACTGGGAAACCTCCCCGATGACCAATCCATTGTCATCACAATTGCAATTGATATCACCAACCGGGTGCGGGCGGAAGACGAAAATCGGCAATATTACAACCGGATTATGGCAATGGGTGAGATTGACCAGGTCATTGTCTCAACCCTGGAATTGGATGAAGTGCTTGATTTGATCACTTCCCATCTCGGGAATCTGATTAAATTTGACTCCATGTCGATTTTATCCATTGATGGGGACCAATTGCAGATTATTGCCTGCAAGGGATTTGAATCTCCCGAAGAAGTGCTGCAGCTGCGGTTCCCATCGGAGCCGGGTTATCCAAATTATGAAGTGATCAAAAATCGGACACCTTTGGCTATAACCAATGTGTCTGATATCTACCCAACATTTAGCCAGGCAAGGGTATCAAAATCAAAGGGATCAATCAAATCGTGGCTGGGTATCCCTTTATTCAACCGGCATGAGGTCATCGGTATGTTTACGATTGACCGCTGTGATGATACACCCTATACAGAACAGGATATTGAAGTGGCCATGCAATATGCCAACCGGGCGGCCATCGCCATTACCAATGCCCGGCTGTTTGAACAGACCAATAACAATCTGAGCAAGCTGGAAGTCCTGCGGAAAATTGATGGCACGATCACTTCCAGTAAGGACGTGTCTGATGCGCTGCATACCGTTCTGGAACAGGTGAAAATTGGACTCAATGTGGATATTGCGGCTGTTTTCCTTTATGATGAAAAAGATCAATTGTTGACCTATCAGCAAAGTTTTGGGTATTGGACAGAGGGGAACCCGGAGTATAAAGTTCCTGTAGGGCAGGGTTATGTGGGAACCGTTGCAGCGCGGATGGAACCCCTCTTTATTCCGGAAGTGGATATTAAAAATGATGGGTATAAATACCCCTTCAGCCTGAAAAACGAAGGCATTGTTTCCTATTACGGCTTCCCATTAATCACCAAAGGGAAACTCCAGGGCGTTTTACAGATATTGCAGAGAACCAGATTGGAGCCAACCGCTGATTGGATTGAGTTTGCGGAAGCCCTGGCAGCCCAGACCGCGATCGCCGTGGAGAACCTGACGATGTTCAACGGACTCGAGCAGGCGAACAAGGAACTGCGCGAGGCCTATGACGCCACCATTGAAGGTTGGGCGCATGCTCTGGAGATCCGCGATAAGGAAACCGAAGGTCACAGCCGCAGGGTGGTCATCCTGACCGAAGAGGTTGCGAGCGCTTTTGGCTTCGGTACGGAAGATTTGGTGCATATCCGGCGCGGTGTCTTGCTGCACGATATCGGCAAGATGGGCGTACCTGATCAGATCCTGCATAAACCTGGCCCACTGGACGAGGCGGAGTGGGAGATCATGCGCCAGCACCCGGTTTATGGCTATGAAATGCTGAGGCCAATTATTTATCTGCGGCCTGCCTTGTCCATTCCCCACTATCACCATGAACGGTGGGATGGCTCCGGCTATCCGGAGGGGCTGAAAGGTGAGGCCATCCCGCTGGAGGCTCGCATCTTTGCGGTGGTGGATGCCTATGATGCGCTCACCTCCGACCGGCCCTATCGCGGCGCCTGGTCACAGGAAGAGACGGTGAAATATCTCCGTAAACAGGCCGGGAAGGAATTTGACCCGACAGTGGTGGAGAAATTCCTGGAAATCCTTGAGAAGAAATAGTCCGTATTATTATCGAAAATCAAAAACGCTCTCAACGAGAGCGTTTTTTTATGATGATTTTGGTTATGGTTTAGTAGGCGTCAATTGCGGCCCAGTCGCCATTGAAATTGGCGGCGGCTTCATCCACCAGGTCCTGGGTGAGATAGGTTTCCACGTCCTTTTCCCAGATGAAGGCGGATTTGATCCCGTAAGCCGCATAGCGGGCGATCTCGGTTGCGTCGTAGATGCCGGTGCAGATCTCGGCATCATAGCCCTGGGTCTCGATGATGTCCTGCATGGCAAAAACGCCTTCCATCTTGGAGAGGATGTTGCGCTTTTGGAGCATGCCGCTGTAGGGGGCAACGGCGACCGCACCGGCGGCGATGGCAAAGATCATCCAGGTGCTGGTGGGGACGGCCGTGGCCATCACGGGGATGCCCTGGTCGGTGAGTTTGCGGATGACGGCCAGCCCGTTACGGGTGGCGGGAACTTTGATCCGCATTTTGGCGGGGTCAATGGCGAGCATTTTGTCCGCTTCCTTCAGCATATCTTCCACCTCGCCGGCGTGGAGCTGGAAATAGGCCGCGGGGGCGATCTTGACCAGATCGGTGAAAAGAGAGACAGGCTCGCGTTTTTCCTGGGCGACCACGTGGGGGTTGGTGATCACGCCCTGAAAGACGCCATAGGCCAGACATTCTTCGGTTCGTTTGAGATTGGCAGTTGCCAGCCAGAATTTCATGGGGTTACTCCTATAATTTAGCGATCAATTTTTTATGGGCTTCAAATAAGGCCTGTTCCTGGGTGATCACGTCACCCAGATCGGCGCTGACGTTGTGGCTTGGGTAAATAACGAAGGGGACGCCCGCTTCGCTCAGTAGCCGAATGGTCTCCACCACGATGGCATTCATCACGACCATTGAGGCAACGGTTGAACCGCCGCCGGCTTTGATCCCGCCTGGGAGGTCCACCAGCGCATCGCCTTCGCGGACATGGGTGTCGATATGGATGTCGGAGACTTCCATCAGACGTTTGCCGAGAGGGTTTTTAGGCTGGTTGGCCTGCGCATGGGTGGTGGAGCCGATGCTGATCGTGGTGAGTCCCTGCTTGCGGGCCAGGTCGCAGATTTCAACGGGTAGGGCGTTGATCCCTGAGTTGGAGATCACGATCAGGGTGTCCTCAGGAGTGAGGTTGTAGTTTTCGAGGATCACTTCGGCGAAACCGCTGGTTTGTTCAAGGAAGGACATCTGGCGCTGGCCGCCTTTGCCGGTCACGAAACCGTTGAAACCAAGTTCCGGCTCGGTGATCTGAACGAAGCCGACAATTGAGCCAATCCGCGGGAAGGCTTCCTGCGCGGGAAGGGCGGAATGTCCGGCGCCAAACATCAGCACCGCGCGCCCGGCTGTGATGGAGGCGGCGCAGGCCTTGGCTGCCTTTTGGATGCTTGCCTGTTCGTTCTGTTCGATGGCGCTTAAGACGCCCTGGATTTCCTGGATGAAGGCCATTTTATTTCCTTTTTTATTTAATTGAATTTTACCGCATCACCTCTTGGATGATTAACCCCATCGGAGGGTTACAAAATGGGAGCCATTTCTGGTAAAATGAATACAGACCGTTTGTTCGATAAATCCAAGATAAACCCTAAGAAGGACTGACTTCCATGCAATTTGATCTGCATGCTCCCTATGAACCCACCGGCGACCAGCCCGAGGCGATCGCGGAACTGGTTGATGGCCTGAAAAAGGGCCTCCACGATCAGGTATTGCTGGGCGCCACCGGCACGGGCAAGACCTTCACCATCGCCAATGTGATCCAGCAGGTGCAGCTTCCGACCCTGGTGATGGCTCATAACAAGACCCTGGGCGCGCAACTTTATGCGGAGTTCAAGGAATTTTTCCCGAATAATGCGGTGGAATACTTTGTTTCCTATTACGACTATTATCAGCCTGAGGCTTATGTTCCCCAGCGGGACCTTTACATCGAAAAGGAAACCGATATCAATGAGGAGATTGACCGTCTGCGGCTGGCCGCCACCACGGCGCTGATGTCCCGCAAGGATGTGATCATCGTGGCCTCGGTTTCGGCCATCTATGGTCTGGGCGACCCGGACGCCTACCGCGGCAACCTGATCCGGCTGGAAGTGGGGGAGATCTACCGGCGGAACGCGCTGCTGCGGCGGCTGGTGGAAAGCCAGTATTCCCGCAACGACTTCGAGCTCAAACCCGGCATCTTTCGGGTACGGGGTGATACGCTGGAGATCCTGCCGGCCTATGATGACACCCGCGCCTACCGGGTTTCCTTCTTTGGCGACGAGGTGGAGCGGATCATTGCGGTCAACCCGCTGACCGGTGAGGTTTTTGAGACTCTGGATAGCGTGGATGTTTATCCCGCCAAGCACTATATCACCGAAGAAGAGCGGATGGCGGCGGCGATCGGTAATATCGAACTGGAATTAGAGAGCCGGCTGAGCGACCTGCGCGCCCATGAGAAGCTGCTGGAAGCGCAGCGGCTGGAACAGCGGACCCGCTATGACCTGGAGATGCTGCGGGAAGTGGGCTATTGCTCCGGCATCGAAAACTATTCCCGACATATCGACGGCCGCCCGGCGGGCTCCGCCCCCTGGACGCTGATTGACTTCCTGCCCCAGGATTATTTGCTGGTGCTGGATGAATCGCATATGATGGTGCCCCAGATCCGGGGCATGTATAACGGTGACCAGGCGCGCAAGAGCGTGCTGGTGGATTACGGCTTCCGGCTGCCCTCCGCGCTGGATAACCGTCCGCTGAAATTTGACGAATTTGTGCAGCAGATGGGACAGACGATCTATACCTCCGCCACGCCTGCAGCCTATGAATTGGAGAAGGCCGACCAGGTGGTGGAACAGATCATCCGCCCGACCGGGTTGATCGACCCCGAGGTGATTGTCCGGCCGACCGAAGGCCAGGTCGACGACCTGGTAGGTGAGATCAATCAGAGGCTGGAGAAGGGCGAGCGGATTTTAGTGACCACCCTGACCAAGCGGATGGCTGAGGACCTCTCGGATTACCTGCTGGAACTGGGTTTGAAAGTCCATTATCTGCATTCGGAAATTGACACGCTGGAACGGGTCAGTATTTTACGGGACCTGCGACTGGGCGTTTTTGACGTTGTTGTGGGGATCAACTTGCTGCGAGAAGGGCTGGATTTGCCCGAAGTGTCGCTGGTGGCGATCTTGGACGCGGATAAGCAGGGCTTCCTGCGCTCCGGGACGGCCCTGGTGCAGACCATCGGCCGCGCCGCCCGCCACGTGCACGGGCAGGTGATCATGTATGGCGACCAGATCACGGACGCCATGCGCTTCGCGATTGATGAGACCAACCGCCGCCGTGAAATCCAGCATGCCTACAATGTGGAACACCATATTGAACCGGCCAGCGTAGTCAAGGCCGTGCGCGACCTGACCGACCGGCTGGCGCATGAGGTGAGCGGGGATAAGGAAGA
>CAYUSC010000113.1:0-8985 GCA_964447265.1 uncultured Candidatus Brevefilum sp. | reverse complement strand
ATTTAGCTCACTAGGCCCTTTTTATTTCGTGTCCACCTTTTGGGGTGCAGTTCAAGGTCACCCGTTTTCTTTTTAATTTACTGAGAGGACACTACTCTTCCACGCCAATCTCCACCATGCCATCCACGACTCGCACGGGAAAGGACGGCACGCTTTTGACCGCCGGCAGTGTGAGGACATCCCCGTTGCGAACATCGAACCGCGCGCCGTGGCGGGGGCAGATGATCTGGTGGCCTTCTAAATCACCCTCGCCCAGCGAACCCATGTCATGGGTGCAGACATCGGCTATGGCGTAGTAGTCCCCGGCGATATTGAAGATCACCACCGGCTCGCCATCCAGATCAATAAAAAGGCGCTCCCCTGCGGGCAGATCCTCTGTGGAACAAATTGGATAATATGTCGTTTCCGTCAACTTTCCCTCCGGTAATAATAGAGGCGGTCAGTTGTGATTTGACCGCCTCATTCATTAGTAAATAATCCCTCTAGCTGGTTTGATAACCGGTAGGACGGGTCGTGTCCTTCTTCGCATGCCGGATCATGTGGGAGTCAAAGGGGAACCACAAAATATGATCCGGGACCATCCAACCATCGGTCAGATAGACATTGGTGCGAAACTGCACCGCGACCATTTTTTCATCCACCTGGACAACAATCCCCTTCACCCAATCCCTGATGCGCTCACCGTTCTTTTCGTGATCGCAAAACACTTCCACTGGGTCCCCGACCTGGTAATTGCTGTCCTCTTCTGGCGGTCTCATAAAAGGAGATTTAGCCATTCATCCTCCTGAAAGATGTTTCTTACTTTTTTCTATACCAATTCAATTTATCTATTCTAGCAGATATGGTATCAATTTTCTATTAACTCTGCATAACAACTTGGATTAACCCAGGCGCATTTTGTCCTGAATGGCGTCATGGAAGCGGTCTCGCACGCCTTCAAAGGGGATTCGGTCCATGATCGGTTCAAAGAAGCCCATCACGATCAATTTTTCCGCTTCCTGCCGGGGAATCCCACGGCTGAGCAGGTAAAAGAGCAGGCTCTCATCAATCTTCCCCACCGTCGCCCCATGCGTACAACGTACATCATCCGCCAGGATTTCCAAGCCGGGGATGGAGTCCGCTCGCGCACCCTTGGAAAGGATCAGGTTGCGGTTGGCCTGGTAACCGTCAGTCTTCATTGCGCCCGGCGCCACATAGATCATCCCCTGCCAGACGGACCGGCTGTGATCCATCAATGCGCCCTTATAGAGCAGGTCGCTGGTCGTATTGGGCGCCATATGGTTCTGCTGGGTGTCATGGTCCAGATGCTGGTGGTCGCTGGTGAAGTAGAAGCCCGACATCCGTCCGGTTGCGCCTTCTTCTATCAGGTCAATGTCTGAGAAGTTTTTCGTCAAATGGGTCCCCATTGCTCCGAAAATCCACTCCAGAGTGCCGTTGCCCATCACTCGCGCCCGTTCCCGCGTAAAGGACCAGACGTTATTGCCCCAGGATTGCAGCTCCACAAAATTCAGGCGGGCATTTTGGCCCACATAGATTTCAACGATCCCGTCATGTAAATTTTGCGTGCCGGATTTACCGTCCGGTGAGGCCGATTCATGCACGAAAGTGACCTGGGCGCTTTCTTCCAGCCAAATGATCAGATGGTTGATAAACGCCTGATGATCTCCCGCACCCCAATAGAGGCTTTGGAGAGGTTTCTCCACGATGACATTCCTGGGCACATAGAGCACCACGCCGTCTTCCGCCAGAGCGGCAGCCAGCGCAGTGAACTTATCTTCTGCGGGCGAAACAACCTGCCCCAACAAGTGGTTTACCAGATCGGGATGCTGTTCTTCTGCCTCGTGGAAGTCCATGAAGACCACACCCTGCGCCGCAACATCTTCATCCAGCCAGCGCTGGGATTCCGACAGGCCGCAAATGACCTGCCCGGCTCTTTCAGCGCCTGTGGTAATCGGATCCAGAAGGCTGGCAGGCGGCTGGGGTAAATCCCGGGTGAACTCAGCCAGTTGGAACCGATCCGTTTCCAGCCCGCGGATATCCGTCCGCCGCCACGGTTCGTCCCGTAAGGTCGGGAAAGGCAAGGTGGTATAGGTCTCCCAGGCTGACCGGTGATAGCTTTGCAGCCGCTCATCCGCCAGTTGGGGAATGTCATTTTCTGAAAAACGGAAATCTACCAGGGCTACCTGTTCAACAGGTCGCTTTCGGTGGGTCACAATCTTGGGTGTGTTCGCCATTAATTTGGTTTCTTTCTGTACAATTTCTAGCCAACCGAGCCGATCATCTGAAGCTGGATCAGACGGTTCATTTCCACGGCATATTCCATCGGCAACTCTTTGACCAACGGCTCAATGAAGCCAGAGACCACCATCGTGGTGGCTTCTTCTTCGGTCATGCCGCGACTCATCAAATAGAAGAGCTGTTCCTCGCCAACCTTCGAGACTGTCGCCTCATGGCCAAGGGTCACGTCTTCCGCATCCACCTCGATATAAGGATAAGTATCCGAACGGGAGTCGTGGTTCAACAGCAGCGCATCGCAGACCACATTGGATTTCGAACCCTCAGCTTCCGGGAAGACCTTCAGCAGCCCCCGGTAGGAACTGCGGCCGTTGCCGCGACTGATCGATTTCGACGTGATCTTGCTGGAAGTGTTGGGCGCAAAGTGCAGCGCCTTGCCGCCTGCGTCCTGATGCTGTCCCGGTCCGGCAAAAGCCACGGAGAGGATCTCACCATGAGCGCCCGGTTCCATCAGGTAACAGGAGGGATATTTCATTGTGGTCTTTGAGCCGAGGTTCGCATCCACCCATTCCATCGTGCCGTTTTCATAAACCATCGCCCGCTGGGTCACCAGATTATAGACATTGCTGGACCAGTTCTGAATGGTCGTATAGCGCACGCGAGCATTTTTCTTGACAATGATCTCAATCACGCCCGAATGGAAAGAATTGGATGAATACAGCGGGGCTGTGCAGCCTTCCACATAGTGCACCTGAGCGCCCTCATCAGCAATGATCAGGGACCGCTCAAACTGGCCAATATTGGCAACGTTTAGGCGGAAATATGCCTGGAGCGGCAGTTTGACCGTCACACCCTTGGGGATATAGACAAACGAGCCACCCGACCAGACTGCGCTGTTCAGAGCCGCGAATTTGTTATCTTCGATCGGAATAACGGTGGAGAAATATTCCCGGAAGATATCCGGGTGCTTTCGCAGGCCATCTTCAATCGACATGAAGATCACGCCCTGCTTTTCCAATTCTTCTTGAACGTTGTGGTAGATCATCTCCGAGTCATACTGCGCTCCGACACCGGCCAGATATTTCTGTTCGGCTTCGGGGATGCCCAGTTTATCGAAAGTGCTCTTGATCGTCTCAGGGACTTCATCCCAGGAACGACCTTCCACATCGGTAGGTTTCACATAATAGTAAATATCATCCAGATCCAGGTCGCTCAGGTCGGCGCCCCACTGAGGAATTGGCCGGGATTGGAAATGCTTCAAGGCTTTCAGCCTGAATTGCAGCATCCACTCCGGTTCGCCCTTCATCGCCGATATCTGCCGAACGACCTCTTCATCCAACCCTTTGCGGCTCTTGAAGACGTAGGTTTCGGGGTCGCTGAAACCGTATTGATATTCACCTAATTCATTTAAGAAATCAGTCTCCTGATGGTCGCCCATGGAAGACCTCCATATTAGTTAACTTAATTGACCAGCTCTGGTTCGCCGTATTTTTCGCGAACCCAGTCATAGCCGCTTTCTTCAAGCTGCAAAGCCAGGTCTCGCCTACCGGATTCAACGATCTTGCCGTTGTACATGATATGCACATAATCGGGCTTGATGTAATTCAGAATCCGCTGGTAATGTGTGATCACAACGGCCCCCATCTGCGGCCCCTTGATGGCATTGACGCCTTCGGAAACGATCCGGATCGCGTCAATATCCAGGCCGGAATCGGTTTCATCCATAATGGCAAAGGCAGGCTCCAACACAGCCATCTGCAGCACCTCGGTGCGCTTCTTTTCACCCCCCGAGAAACCCTCATTCAGATAGCGGCCGCCAAATGAGTAATCCATTTCCAGCAGGTCCATTTTGTTCTTCAGTAATTTACGGAATTCCAGAACTGAAATATCTTCCTGCGGCGGGTCGGCATGGCGGCGACGGGCATTGATTGCCGTCCGCAGGAAATTCGCCACGGTCACACCGGGAATGGAGACCGGATATTGAAAAGCCAGGAAAACACCCGCCCTGGAACGCTCATCAGGTTCCATTTCGAGAATGCTTGCGCCATCAATTAAGATATCGCCACCCGTAATTTCATAATTCGGGTGCCCCATGATGGTGTAGGCAAGGGTGGATTTCCCTGTTCCATTTGGGCCCATGATGGCATGCACTTCGCCCTGCCGAACAGTCAGGTTCAAGCCTTTTATGATCTGTTTCCCTTCAATGGAAACATGTAAATCCTTAATGGTCAGTTCTGACATCCAAACTCCTAAAACTGATTGGACTTATTTGTCCAATTTTATCCTAATTATCTCAATTCCTTTAAGCTTACGAATTATAGCATGCCGGTAATTCAGTGTCAATATTTAGCATAAATATCTAATAAATTATTACCGCAGACTCGGACATGAACCCAGCCCACCTTTCCTGTCTTCTCCCATCCCTCGGACCTCACCGTTTTAAACAATAATCCCCTTGCCAGCGAAGTGACAAGGGGATGCATCGTTGAAAAAAAGAGTTTTAGAGGCCTTTGAGCAATGTCGCAAAGAGCAACAGCAGCCAGGCAATGCCCAGGAACCAGAATGACCGTTCACCCAGGCCGGCGAGATTGGTGAATTTGAGCAGGATTGAGACCAATCCGATAATCAATGACACATACCATATCCATTTCTTAGGCGGTGTTAGATTCATACGTTTTCTCCTTTATCCAAGCAAATTTATGAGTAGAAAAATAAGGTAACTACGATGTAACCAATAGCATCGAATTCAATCTAATTATAATGCCCAACGTTCTCAATGTAATCTCTTAACAAGTAATTATTAGAAAAGATTTTATATTTAAGAACTAATATGCTAGAATTAAAGTGGAATCAGACCCATGTAATCTACAAAAGGAGAAAACAATGGCAGACGAAGAAAAAAAAGATGGCCTTTTCAAGAAGGCAGTAGACGCTTTCTCATCCAAGGACGAAAAAGAGACAATCGCAGAATTGGAAGCAGAATTAGCCCAGGCGAAGAAAGACGCTGAAGCCTCCAAGACAGCCATCAAAGACCTCATCGAGCAAAACGCAAAAAAAGGCAGCACCGAAGCCGACCAGAAGGTGAAAGAAGCCGAAGCAAAAATTGCCGCCCTGGAAGCCAAGCTCAAAAGCTTGCTGGAGAAAGATAAAGTTGTCGGCCCCAGAAAAATTGATATGCTGGAAAAGAAATTGGCCACACCCAATCTCATCACCGTCCATACGGTTGAAGACAATAACCAGACCCTCAGCCATATTGCGCTGAAATATTACAAACATGCCACCCCTCCTTATTGGCAGTACCTGTTGAAGAACAACATGGAAGTCCTCAAAGGCAGCGAAAAGAATGTCCGCATGGGCATGAAACTCAACATCTACGAACTGCCTGAGGAGCTACAGGATTAATAATGGCAGATAATTTGGACCTGAGTCAAATTTTTAAATCAGTGTCGAGTGCTTTGGCTTCACAGCAAAGCGATCTCAACGATGCCGATAGTTATAACCATGACCATGGCGACCACATGGTTCAGATCTTCAACCTGGTCCAGCAGGCCGTCAGCAAAAAATCAGATTCTTCCGTTGCCGATCAGCTTGCCTACGCCAGCAAGATGCTCACAAAAGAGAGCGACAGTGGTTCAGCCAAGCTCTACGCCGAAGGTCTGGCAAATGCAGCCAAATCCTTCACCGGCACAGATCTGAACGCTAACAACGTCGCAACCTTGGTCAAAAGCCTGATGAGCGTTGAGTCCAATCAGGAAACAGCCCAAACCAACAGCGGCAATGCCATTGGTTCGCTGCTCTCCAGTCTGATGGGCGGCGGAGACGCCAACGCTGCTGAAGATTCAGGCCTTGGCATGGATGATCTTCTGCGGGCCGGTCTGACCTTCATGCAATCCAAACAGGGCGGTGACAGCAACATGGAAGCCGCTATGGATGCCCTTCTGGCTGCCAGCCCCATGGGACAATCCTCCCATCGCTCGCAGTCCGGTTCAATCGTGGCTTCAACCATCTTGAATTTTGCTCAAAATTTCCTCGGTAAATAAGTCCACGAACCCAAACAAAATTAAGGCGCCCTAGAGGGCGCCTTTTTATTCTCCCAGGAGCTCCCACAGGCCAAACAATATTTAGGATAATAATCTTATATATTGACAAAATCATTTCCAGCGTGCTAAAATCAGCCAGCAAACTTTGAAATAGATGCATCAAAGGCAAGGGATAAATGAAAAGCACCCGCGAGAAAATTATGAGAACCCTGCTCGCTTTCCCCCGGTCCACGATTAACGACCTCGCGGAAGCGGTTGGGATCAATGGCATTTCCATCCGCCATCACCTGATCTCCCTGGAAGCGGACGACCTGGTGACCTCATCTGAGGAGCGGCACGGCGTAGGCCGGCCTCACTTGGTTTATTCCCTCACGGATAAAGGGATCGAACAATTCCCCAGCAGCTACCTTCGCCTCACGCAACGCATTTTGGATTCCCTCAAAGACAAGTTGAGCAAAGCCGAGATTGAAAAGGTCTTTAAACAAATCGGCAAGGATATAGCTGCCACTTATGGCCCGGAGTTGGAAAATAAAACCACCGAGGATCGCATCCGCCTGTTGGAAACGGTCCTATCCAAAGAAGGTTTCATCATTGAATGGGAAAAGACAGAGGACGCCCTTACGCTCGTTTCCCTCTCCTGCCCCTATTACCGGATTGGATTGGACCATCCTGAAATCTGTGCGCTCGATAATGCCCTGATCTCGGCTTTTGTCGCCGAACCGGTTGAGGTGAAGACCTGCCTTCTCAATAATGACGACCGCTGCACTTATCGCATTCCCCTTAATGCACAGGAAAAATAAAAATGAGTGACGAAGCCCCTTCAAATATTCCCGTTTGGGAAGTTGAAAACACCCATCCCGAGCTGATTGACGCCCTCGAAGAAGGCCTGAGTGAGATTGTCGATCCCGAATTAGGACTGAACATCATTCAACTGGGTCTGGTCCGTGATATTGAAATCAAAGAGGATCATGCCGTCATCACAATGATCCTGACCACCCCCTTCTGCCCCTATGGGCCGTCCATGATGGAATCCACCCGGACGCGGGTCGAGAAAATCCTCAAGATGACCACCAAGATCAATTACGGGCGGGAAACCTGGGATCCGACCATGATGGAAGAAGGACTGGCCGATGACTGGGGTTTATTCTAAAAACCACCCCAATAAAAGATAAACGGCAGTGAAATGACCACTGCCGTTTTTTAATTATCAAAAAATCCTCAATCAAGCCGTAAATAACTTGGCCAGTTTCATTCCCAGGGATAGGTCACCCAACACTTTAACCTTGCCCAGCATGTAGGCGCGCATCGGGTCCATTTCCCCCATCAGGATTTTGACGCCATCTTCAGCATTCGCCTTGATCGTCATGTCCGGGTCATCCGCCCGCCCCTCTTCGACGGTGCAGGCCTGGTCATCAATGTCAATCACCCAATTCGACGCCTGTTCTCCAGAGAACACACATTGGATCGTTCCTGAAACGCCTTTAGCCAGCTCAGGGTTGAAGTGCTTCGGAATTTCCAGCATAATCTTTGAAACGTCCATCTCGCTCATGGTTCACTCCTCAGGTTCACTCATTTTGGTAATTATAATCCAGGCATTGCCGTTCTTGCGTTCGATCACCACCGCAGCAGACCGGTTCCGGATGCCCATTTCCGCTATCTTCACAGGGCGGACAAAATGACTGCGCATCAAGAGCAGTTTCTCGCCGAGTGCAATCAACTTCACGTAGAAATTCTCAATATCCGGTTCTTCAATGATGATCTTGCCACCCTGCGCCGTCATCCGCCACATCTCATCCAGCGTGGTCTGCTGATCCGCAACATGATGGAAAGCATCGACCATAATCACCCTGTCGAATTGCCCCGCTGCATAAGGCAGTTTCTCCGCATGGGAGACCACTGTGCATAGCCCCCGTTCTTTGGCCTGTTTCACCATTCCAATTGCCGAATCGGAAACCACCACGGCTTTAACTTTTGGTGCGAATAAAATCGAGACCCGACCAGTTCCCCCACCAACATCCAGAACTCGATCACCGGCGTTCAATTGCGCTAACGTAACGATTTCGTGATTTACATGCCGGCCAAAGATATGGTCATAAATGGGGCCAATAATGCTGAAATGGTCGAATTTGGACATCGGTCGTTTAGAAGACGATCAGGGCAAAGCCTCTGGCAACCAGACCGGCCAGGGTTGCAATGAGGATGGTTAATCCAGCAATTTGCCACATCATTTTGCCGCCCAGTTCCTTTTTGATGACGAGCATGGTTGCCAAACAGGGGACATAGAAAACCACAAAAACTGCATAGGTGATCATCTGGGCGGGTGTCAGGACCATATCAAAGTTCATTGAACCCAGAGCCTGACCCAACATGACCAGAGAGAGTTCCTTTCGCAGCACCCCAAAGATCAACGGGACACCAACCTGAGTGGGCAATCCCAGCAACCAGGATATGGGTCTCACCAGCGTATTTAAGTAAACTGATAGATTGAGGAAATTGAGGACGGACAGGACCACGCTACCAACGATCAGCAGCGGCCAGGCTTCCACAATAAACTCCCGAATCCGCCACCAGGCCTTACTCGTCACGGTCCGCAGGGTCGGGATCCGATAAACCGGCATTTCCAGGATCAGCCCCGGCGATTCATCCGGCACCAGTTTGGAAAGCACCTTGGCTGTCAGAGCGATCACGAACAAGTCAAAGAGGTAAATCC
>CAYUSC010000112.1:4382-9037 GCA_964447265.1 uncultured Candidatus Brevefilum sp. | reverse complement strand
AGCCTGGATGTCGCCAATTTCGGCATGCCGCTGATCCTCTTCGAGCCCCTGGCGAGCTTCATCGGCTGGCAGGTGCTGATGGTGATCATCTCACCGTTCTTGCAGATGCTGATGACCGTCTTTGGCGCGGTGGTGACGTGGTGGCGGAGAGAGGGAGAATAGGATAAAATACGCTCCGAAGGCGACGAGTGCATAAAAAAACCAGTGCAATGTAAATAGCGAACTGCCCTCCAAATGGAGGGTAGTTTTTATTTCAGATCCAGAAAAAAATGTATAATATTTCTTAGGTAAGAACAAAATTCAAAAAGTAATCACACAACTAATAAACTACTTTATTTATAGAAGAGGGAAATATATGAAATTCGCTGAAATCACAAGCAGGCTAACAGGTCTTAGTATTCCAATTTTTGGTGTCTCATGGTCTCCTCCAGAGCCACAAGTCACTGTTGCTCGGAGAGTAATCACTTTTCTTGAAGATCGCCGTGTCCTATATGATCCCTACCGCTTGGAGGTGCCACATAATTGCGTTGATTCAATCTTGAAAATTCGCGAGTACCTCACCAAAGAACTCCAAGGATTGGCATCATCGACCGAATTAACTGCCAGTCTTCGAGCCATGAGAGCAGCTTGCAGGAAATTTCTTGCCTCTGTCACAATAAAAGAAAACAAAATAAGAGATCTTTTATGGGATATGGATAATATTTCGAGTTGGAAATTTTTCAGTGCTTTAGGAGAACTTCGTGGTGTTTTTGGAATCCATATAGCAAGGATTGCAGCTCATCATGGATTAAATATTGAAGATGAATTAGCTTCGATCCTGCCAATTACAGATGCGCAAAAATAGTTACCACTAGCTTCAGAAATAAGGTTTGTCTATTTATTAACATTGCTTAGCATCTTCCGAGTCATTTCTAGTCAGCATTGTCTCATTATTCTTCTTAACTCGTGACCAAGAAATTCTCTCAGATTGCTTCATCCGCCTGCGGCTCCTTCGCAATGACAATAAATATTTGTCATTGCGAGGCAGTCCCAAAGGGACGACGACATTGTCCCCAAAGTAAAACGTAGTGGAAAGCAATCTAAGCCATTCCCTTTTTCCCCAACCCTCTTAATCAGAACTGAACCATTCGGTTGTATGATCTATTTAATCAAGAGTTGCCTCATCGCAAGATCAATGGCGGAATGAGGTGCCATTCTTTACAACAACGAGAGCGACAGACTCTGGATTTTTTCTCCTTATGAACCACCGGGACCGGCTATCACGGTGGTTTTTCGTTAATCTCCCTTCCAATTACGGGATGTCTTTACCGCCCCCAGTTCACTTAGGATTCCTTCTATTCTGGCCCCTT
Source organism: uncultured Candidatus Brevefilum sp. (assembly GCA_964447265.1). Classification (GTDB taxonomy): domain Bacteria; phylum Chloroflexota; class Anaerolineae; order Anaerolineales; family Anaerolineaceae; genus Brevifilum. The sequence goes on along the minus strand of CAYUSC010000112.1, from coordinate 7,688 downwards.
CACAGATCAATTTTCCTGAAATTATGGAATGTGCCCATCGGTTGAAACCTTGGTCTTATAATATAAGCCGAAAGGTGTACCGTATCCAAGGAATCTAATTTATGGAAGACAACTCTCCCGCTATCACCCTTTGCATTCGGGGCACGCAAGCCGAGTTTCAAGGAAAAATGGATGAAGCTAAACAGCTTTATACTCAAGCCTGGGAAGCCGCCCAAAACGATTATGAAGCGTGTGTTGCTGCCCATTATGTCGCCAGAATGCAGACGGACACCAGTGAAATACTGCGCTGGAACCTGATCGCCCTGGAAAAAGCCAATGCCGTCGGTGATGAGCGGGTCACCTCCTTTTACCCCTCGCTTTACCTCAATCTGGGAAAGTCCTATGAGTTGATGGGAGAAGCGGCTCTGGCGCGCACGTATTACGACCTCGCCGCCGAATTGGGGTTACCCCACCAAATGGACTAGCACCTGCGGGAGATATCCGATTGCCCACGATCTCGCTCAGTGAACGGATATACTAATCCCACAGCCAGTACTCAAGGTCTGACCCGTTATTGGAATTTCAACCATGGATAAACCCCTCTCCGCTCACCTTAAATCCTTCATCCTGCCCTTTCTGATGCTGGTCGCCCTGCCGGCATTCATCAACTACGCAGAATACCGCTGGGATGGCAAGCCGCTGGTCACCTCGTCTTTGCCTGGCTTGTTGGCCGGGGCAGTTATTGGGCTGGCCGGGCTGGCGCTGCTGGTGATCTCCATCCGGCTGATCATCGTCTATGCCAATACCACCGTGATGCCCTGGATACCCTCTGAGAAGCTGATGGTCCGCGGCCCCTATCGTTACGTCCGCAACCCGATGATCCTTGGCGTGATTCTGGTCATGATCAGCGAGGGGCTGCTGCTGGGCTCAAATAGCATCCTGATCCTGGCGCTGGCCTTTTTCCTGATCAACACGGTGTATTTTATCTTTAGTGAGGAGCCCAAACTGGAAGAGCGCTTCGGCGAAGACTACCGCTGCTATAAGGCCAACGTCCGCCGCTGGTGGCCACGGTTGAAGCCGTGGAAAAATTAGCCTTAATAATATTTGATGTAAACTAATAAAGACATTTAAACTAATTTCGAGGGACATTTAATGATCTGCAGTGGTGAAATAATTTCATATTTCGATATGTGCATAGAAGAAGGTGTTAATCTTCAAAGAGGTATGAATTTTCATCTAGGCGTTAACTATAGTGTCATCCTCATGAGTGAACAGCCCGGTGCACCTTATAGGGATAAAACAGAAGATGATGGAAAAACCATAATTTATGAAGGCCACGATAGTCCAAATAAAAAAGATGGTCCAGATCCAAAAACAATTGATCAACCGATGTTTAATCCAAGTGGAACCTTAAGTCAGAACGGGTTGTTTTTTGAAGCAGCTAAATCCTATAAAAACGATGGAAAAACAGAAATTGTAAAAGTATATGAAAAAATCCGACCTGGGATTTGGATTTTTAACGGTCTTTATCGACTTGTTGATAGTTGGCTTGAAGTAATTAATTCGAGAAAAGTGTTCAAATATAAACTCAATTTAATAGAAGATCAAAACAATCTTGAAGAGGATGAAACAATATACCTTGACAACCCAAGGACTATTCCCTCAAGTGTAAAACGAGAAGTATGGAAAAGAGACGAAGGAAAATGTGTTATTTGTGGAAACAATGAAAATTTACACTTTGACCATATAATTCCCTATTCAAAAGGTGGGACATCATTAGACTCAAGAAATATCCAACTGTTGTGCGCAAAACACAATTTACAAAAATCTGACAATATTGAATAAAATCCCACCACCCTGTCCGACTGGCCAGGGTGAATTCCGTCCATTGGGGGCTGTCAGCAGGCCAGTTTCCTTTTTATACTGAAAGTACTTTCGGGGAGGAAGCTTTTTCCTCTTGTTCCCTTTTCGCCCCAGGATAAAGGAAAACCTCATGTCTGCCGAGGAAACCGCCCAAAAACAACCGCTATTATCGCCCATCCTGCGCTGGTTCATGCTGGCCATGGTGCTGGCAAACATCGCCGGGATGATGACGCCGATACTCCTGCCAATCTATCTAACGGACCTTGGCGCGGATATCACCGATGTGGGCCTGGTTTTCACCCTGACCTCGGTGGCGGTTTTGGCGCTCCAGATTTTCGGCGGGTGGGTTTCGGATCATATCGGCCGCCTCCGGGCTGTGGCAATCGGCAGTGTCGGCGGGATAATCGGGCTGAGCGCCATGCTCCTGGCGCCGACCTGGCAGTGGATGATCGCGGCCCTGATCGCATATCAAATTCCCTTTGCTCTGGTCGGTCCCAGTTTTCAGGCTTTCATCGCCGAGAACTCCGCCGAGGAAAATCGCGGCAAAGTCTATGGAATGACCAATACGATCTACCAGATCACCGGCGTGATCGGCCCACCCCTGGGCGGACTGCTGGCCGGCGCGTTCGGGTTCAAATGGTTGCTGGCCGTCTCTGCTCTGCTTTACACCATGGCAGCCGGATTGCGAATCTGGATGGCCGCCACAAAAAAATCCGAAGCAAAACAGCCAGCCACCCAAAAAATGACCATGGGCTCCTTCAAGCGCAGCATGGTCAGCATGCTGGGTGCATTGGTTGGCGGCGGCTTGATCACCTGGATCTTCATCACCGATGGGATCGGCGATATCGCTTTTCGGATGTCTGGCGAACTCCAGCCGCTCTATCTGGAACAGCTTGCCGGAATTGGCGTGGAACAAATCGGCCTGCTCGCTTCAATCAATGCCCTGGCCGCGATGTTCATCCCCTTGCTTGCAGGCAAAATGGTCGACAAGCACGGCGAACGCCTGCCCCTGATTATCGGCTTCGCCTTGATCTTCGGCGCGTTTTTGATCTTCTTGCGGGCTGACAGCTTCCTGACCTTCGCAGTCAGTTCGGCCGTCTTCGGCCTGGGCGGCGGGATGCTTGGCCCACCTTATCAATCTCTGATCTCGAAGGTGGTGCCATCTAAAATGCTGGGTACATTCTCCGGTGTGTTCAACAGCAGCCGGGGGTTCATTTCCCTGCCTGCCCCCTGGCTGGGCGCGCAGCTCTGGGAGAGGGTCAGCCCTCAAACACCCTTCATTGTCACGGCGGCTGCATCACTGTTGATCATAGTGCCGATCTACTTCAAATTCAAAGCCCCGGATAAGCCGCTGGAAATCGGCGAACCCCAACCCCAAGCGGAACCCGTGCTGGTGGAAACCGGCGAATAAACACGATAAAGGGCGGTGGTCCCCACCCTAATCCCACCGCTTCATCTCTTCTC
>CAYUSC010000112.1:0-4372 GCA_964447265.1 uncultured Candidatus Brevefilum sp. | reverse complement strand
GAGACGCCCCTCCTCACCGGGGCGTCTCTTCGATTCCTCCCCCTCCCCGGTTGACACCTCTGGGGCATTATTATAGAATCACAGCATACTTTGTTTTTTCAGTCCCGTAACTAATAGGGCTGATCTCCGGTTAACTAAAGGAGGACATAGCGATTCATAAAACCATTCTACCGAGATGGATTGAACCGACCGGAGGATTATCATTTGATACCAATATTTTCCTTATTCCTCATCATTCGTGCTCCGGCCAAACCCAGTCCATCCCCCAACCCTATCTGAGTTCTTATTGGTCCATTATTAAAGTTTGTCTGCCCGTTTTCAACCATATTACGTCTTAAGGAGACATCATGAAGGACTTGTTTAAAGTTTCAACCCGCACAATCGTTGCCATCGGCATCGGCGCAGCTCTCTTTATGCTGCTGTTCATGTACGTCAAGATCCCATCCCCCGTTCCTGACACCAGCATCCAAACCGCCTACGGCCTGGGCGCCTTCATGGCCACCCTGTTTGGCCCGATCGCCGGTGCCCTGATCGCCTTCATCGGCCATGCGCTGAGCGATGCGATCCAATATGGCTCTCCCTGGTGGTCCTGGGTGATCGCCAGCGGTGTTGCCGGCTTCGTTTTCGGTTTCGCTTTCAAACGCACCAAAGTTGACGAGGGCGAATTCAAGCTCAAAGACATCCTCACTTTCAACCTGATCCAGCTCATCGGCAATGCCCTGGCCTGGGTTGTGGTTGCCCCCCTGCTGGACATCCTCATCTATCAGGAACCCGCCAGCTACGTCTTCACCCAGGGCATCGTTGCCGCAGCTTCCAACTTTGTGACAACCGCCGTGATCGGCACCCTGCTGCTGGCTGCCTATGCGGCCACCCGCACCAAGAAGGGCTCCCTCAAGAAGGCCTAAGCCTGAGAGCACATATTGATTAACCAAAATGGCTGTCATTTTAATTGTGACAGCCATTTCCATTTAAATTGCCTTCTGCCAATCCCGGTGTAAATGGGAATTTTAGGTACAATATCCATCTAGACCCAATGGACTGTGTGAGCTGATGACCCAAACGCCAATCATTGAATTTGACCATTTTACGTTCCAATATTACAGCCAGGCAGAGCCGACTCTGCACGACATCAACCTAAAAATCTATCCCGGTGAAAAGATCCTGATCGTCGGTCCCAGCGGCAGCGGCAAGAGCACTCTGGGTCACTGCATCAACGGGTTGATCCCTTTCGCCTATAAAGGTGAGATCACCGGCAGCCTGAAGATCAACGGCCGGGATACGCAGGAGATGAACATCTTCGAGCTATCCAAACAGGTCGGCACAGTCCTGCAGGATTCCGATGCCCAGTTTGTGGGCCTCTCCACTGGCGAGGATATCGCCTTCGCTCTGGAAAATGACAGCATCCCTTACCAGGAAATGCACGAACGGGTCGAAAAAGTTGCCAGCATGGTGGATATGGAGCATCTCCTGGCATCTTCACCCTTTGAACTTTCCGGCGGACAGAAGCAGCGCACTTCGCTGGCCGGGGTCATGGTGGATGATGTGGATATCCTCCTGTTCGATGAACCGCTGGCCAACCTGGATCCGGCCACCGGAAAATCCGCCATTGAGATCATTGAGGACATCCATCAAAAATCCAAAAAGACAGTCCTGATCATCGAGCACCGCCTGGAAGATGTGCTTCATCAGCATGTGGACCGCATTCTGGTCATCCGGGATGGCCGGGTCATCGCCGACATGAATGCCCATGACCTTGTTTCATCGGATATTCTGACTGACACCGGCATTCGCGAACCGCTATATGTGACCGCCCTGAAATATGCGGGCGTCAAGGTCACCAGCGACCTTCTGCCCGGTTATATTTCCACGCTGAAAACAGAGCTCGAAAAAGACGCCCTGGTGAGCTGGTATGAGAGCGTCCAGCACCCGGACGCCAAACCTGCAGCCCCTTCTATTCTCTCCATTGAAAACCTCAATTTCTCCTATGACGGCCTTCGCCCGATCCTGAGCAATATCAACATTGATATTCAGGAAGGCGAAATGGTCTCCATTGTAGGCAGAAACGGTGCGGGAAAGTCCACCCTCTCCAAGTTGCTTTGCGGGTTTGAAAAGCCTGATTCAGGCATCATCCGCTATTATGGCGAGGATATCGCCGATAAAACGATCAAAGAACGGGCGGAGTTCATCGGGGTCGTCTTGCAGAACCCCAACCAAATGATCTCTAAGCCGATGATCTTTGATGAGGTGTCGTTGGGTCTGCGCTTTCGGGGAGTACCCGAGGAAGAAGTCCAGGAACGGGTGCAGAAAGTGCTGGAAGTCTGCGGGCTTGCGCCCTTCATTGATTGGCCAATTTCAGCCCTGAGTTACGGGCAAAAGAAGCGGGTGACGATTGCCTCGATCCTCGCCCTGGGGCCAAAGATCCTGATCCTCGATGAACCCACCGCCGGGCAGGACTTCCGCCATTACACGGAGATCATGGAATTCCTGTTGGAATTGAATAAGCTGGGCGTAACCATCCTCCTGATCACCCACGACATGCACCTGATGCTCGAATATACCCCGCGGGCTGTCGTGCTCTCGGATGGACTGATTGTGGCCGACACAGCCGCCTCAGTCGTACTGACGGATAGCGAGGTGATCGAAAAGGCCAACCTTAAAGAGACCTCCCTCTTCAACCTGGCCCAGATGGCCGGCATTCCCGATGGCACGGCGTTTGTCCAGGGCTTCATCGACTACGATAGAGGTGTGAGGAATTGATGAAAGCTAAAACCAAACTCTTTTCCTATGACCTTTTGGATACATTTATCCACAAACTATCCGGCCTGACCAAACTGATCTGCTTCCTTTTCCTGACCTTTGCCGTGATGTATTCTTACGATATCCGGGTCATCCTGGCGATCATGGCTTTTTCAATTGCCCTTTTATGGGTTTCCAAAATCAAATTCCGCCAAATTCGGACGATGGTCCTCTATGTGGTTATCTTCATTCTCACCAATACCATTGTTTCCTTTTTCTTTGCGCCTGAAATGGGCGTGGAAATCTACGGCACCCGGCACAATATCAGCAAGCTTTACGCAGGGCTGTTCCTGACGCAGGAGCAATTGTTCTACACCCTGACCAAAATGATCAAGTATGCCTCGGTCGTCCCTTTGGGCATGATCTTCCTCCTGACCACCAATCCAAGCGAATTCGCGTCCTCCCTGAACCGGGTCGGCGTGCCCTATAAGGCATCCTTTGCCGTCGCCCTGACCCTGCGTTATTTCCCGGATATCCAGCGCGATTACCGGGATATCAGCCTGGCCCAACAAGCCCGCGGGTTGGACCTTTCCAGAAAAACAAAATTTGTCAATCGAGTGAAGAATTCGCTGTTAATCATCATCCCGTTGATCTTCTCATCGCTGGACCGGATCGAATTGATCAGCAACGCGATGGATCTGCGCGGCTTCGGCAAGAGCCGCACCCGCACCTGGTTTTCAGCTAGAAAATTCACAACCCAGGACCTCGTTGCCATCGTCATTTCTGCATTGATCTTTCTGGGTTCAATTTCCGTATCCATTTTCATCAACCACAGCCGGTTTTATAACCCGTTCATCTAGGAGGCTCGCATGAAACCCATCCTCGTTTACCAAACGGATTTCACCTATGCTGAAGGCGCAGTCTGCGCGATGTATGGCGTGGTGAAGAGCGTGGATCGCGAGCTTGAGATTATTGACGGCACGCATGAGATCCCCAAATTCGACACCTGGAGCGCTTCCTACCGGCTCTATCAATCCATGGCCTTTTGGCCCAAAGGGACGATCTTCGTCTCCGTGGTGGATCCCGGTGTGGGCACCCCGCGCAAAGCTTGTGTGGCCCAAACCGCCGATGGTTATACTGTGGTCACGCCCGATAACGGCTCGTTGACCCACCTCAAGGCCTGGGTCGGCATCACCGCCATCCGGGAAATTGATGAGAACGTGAACCGGCTGAAGGGGAAGGACACCGAAGCGGTCAGCGTCTTTCACGGGCGGGACCTTTTCTCCTATTGCGCAGCCAAACTCGCCAGCGGGCTAATCGATTTTGAGGGCATCGGCCCGGCTTACAGTGTGGACGAGATCGTCATGCACCCGCTGCTGGAGCCCGAGTTCGGTGATGGCAAAGTCACGGGCATCTTCGAGATCAACGACCCGAATTTCGGCAATGACTGGACCAATATCCCCACCCGTGATTTCCAGAACGCCGGGTTTGCCTATGGCGACAGGCCTTTACTCACCATCCATCATAACGGTGAAGTGGTGTTCTCCAAGCGGGCGCTTTTCCACCAGTCCTTTGGTTACGCCTCCAAAGGCGATGTGATGATCTATAACAATGAATTGATGCGGATTTCGGTTGC
>CAYUSC010000111.1:0-9076 GCA_964447265.1 uncultured Candidatus Brevefilum sp. | reverse complement strand
TTATCCATTCGTCACGGATTCTGCTTCAAGCGCATCAAACGCGGCTTTCTTTTCTGCATGCATAACCATGATTTTCTCTTTAAGTTCGGTCAGTTGCTGCCCCTTGATCGGGAAGAACAGGATGATCACAGCGCCGATCAGCATCGCTATCCCGGGAATCAAGCCCACAATGGTGCGAATGCCAAAGATGGCGGTGGCAGGTTGATCGAGCAGGATCTGCCCATTATTGACTGCCCGGGTGATGAAACCGCCCCTTTCAAGGATAAAGGCTGTCAGGAAGAGCGCCAGGGATTGGGCGGGCTTGGTCAGCAAGGCATTCGCGCCAAAGAAGGAGCCTTCCCGCCGCGTACCTGTCCGCACCTCGTCCGCGTCAATCACCAGGCCCAGAATATTGTAGGTAATCGATTGCTGGCCTGAAAGACCGATGCCCGAGATGATCAGACTGACCGGAATCAGCGAAACCGGCACGAAGCCGATCGTCAGCAAGCCGATCCCGCAGATCACCATATAGATGATCTGGGAAGTCAACAATCCCACTTTCTTCACAGCCAGGTTTGCCAAAGGGACCCCTATCACCATTGGCACGAAAAGATACACCATCAAGAGCATGGTGCTGGTCTGGGTGACATAATCCGCCAGGTAATAGAGCGAACCCGTGGCGATTGCCATCATAAAAGTGATCAGGAAATTCATGGAAACAAAAACCCAGAAAGGTTTATTCGTCAGGGTGTATCCCAGCGATTCCCAGAACTTGAGCTTGCGATCCACCATGGCAAATTCTCGCCGCTCCTTCACCTTCAGGGTGGTCAGGATGACCAGAAAAGCGCAAATGATCCCAACAGCAATCATCGACATCTGCAAGCCCATCAATGATGAAGCCTCATTTCCCGGACGCGGCCGGAAGAGGTCCGGCAGCACGAACCCCAGAACATACCCCACCAAGCCAAACAAGGTTGATGAGATGGTGAGCTGGTTGCGCTCCACATCCGACTCGGTCAATTCCGGCATCAACGCGCCATAAACCAGGCCGATAATAGTATAAGCCGTGTCATAGAGCAGCATGGTCACCAGCATCCACCAGAACTGGGCGATCTCGCCCGCCCCTTCCGGCGCGAACCAGACCAGAATGAAGGTCAGGGCCAGGAATGGCGCAGTGAAGCGCATATAAGGAATCCGCCGCCCCAACTTCGAGCGGGTGTTATCTGTGATGAACCCAAAGATCGGATCGTTCAAGGCGTTCCATATGGCATAGATCGCCGAAGCAATCCCAATCCATTTGGAACTGAGGCCCAAATAGTCCTGATAAAAGATCGGAAGCAAAGCGCCATAAATGCTTGAGACGGTCGAAGTACCCAGAGATGCCAACCCATAAATCACCTTGGTCGATAAACTCAATCGTTTCTGCGGTCCTGTCACTGCTGTCATGGATCATCCTTTTGTGGGGCGTGGGGCAATTAATTCATTTTACAGTATTTTCGTCAGTGGAAAACATGATCTCTGCCTGAGGAACCTGCAGTTGACAGTTCCATCCTTCTCGCCTAGAATGCAAAACCAAAACTGAATATCCGTTCATTACAATCGAATGATACATTATGCCAAACAACACCTTCTTCAACCTCACCGCTGATAAACGCAGCCGGATCATCGAAAACGCCATCCGTGAATTTGCGGATAATCCCTATAACGTAGCTTCCATCTCCAATATCGTCCGGGAAGCCGACATCGCCAAAGGCAGCTTTTATCAGTATTTTGAGGATAAACAAGACTTATACCGTTACCTGATCGAACTCGGCATCGAAGAAAAGCTCAACTTAATCAAGGATTTGCCTGCCGGGGACCTCTCCGGCAACCTTTTTGATTACATTCGGCGGCTTTTTCAATCCACTGTCAAATTTGAATTGAAAGAACCCGGCCTTGCCAAGGTGGCTTATCGCGCCTTTGTCGAAGAAATCCCCTTCCCCAAGATGACGGAAGAAATGCGCCGCCGCGGACCCACCCAACTATTCAGGCAATTACTCACTCAGGGCATTCACAGCGGGGCAATCAGTCCCTGGGCCGATGTGGATCTGGCGGCATTCATGATGGAGACAACCTTCTATCAATTCGGTCGTTATTTCATCAAACGCCTAAAATTGGATGACCCTGAGACCGATCCGGATCAGATTCTGGATTCCCCTGAGGCCCAGGCATTGCTGGATAACCTGATCAGGATCCTTGAGAAGGGCATTGCAGACGCTTAATATTTTATATATAATCAAAGTTTGTACGCTCTATTTCTTTTCAAATTTAAGGACAACCCATGATTGAAATCAAACACCTCACCCATCGTTATGCCGGTGCGGATAAAAACGCCCTGGAAGATATCACCTTTACCATTGAGAAAGGCGAAATATTTGGCTTCCTCGGGCCTTCCGGCGCGGGCAAAAGTACCACCCAGGGGATCATCACCGGACTGCTCCCTTTGCAACAGGGTGAGGTTACGGTGGATGGCACCCCTGTAGCCAAACTGGGCAAATCCTTCTTCAATCGGCTGGGGGTATCCTTTGAATTGCCCTACATTTATGAAAAACTGACCGGATACGAGAACCTCAAGTTCTATGCCGGCTTGTTCGATGTCCCCACGGAGGATCCCCTCAACCTGCTGACGATGGTAGGGATTGCAGACTCAGCCCACCAGAAAGCCGGGAAATATTCCCGCGGGATGAAACAGCGCCTGAATTTTGCCCGTTCGCTCATCAACAAGCCGGAAATCCTCTTCCTTGATGAACCCACCGCCGGGCTGGACCCCGGTACCGCCGCGATGATCAAGGATATCATCCACCAGCAGATTGACCGCGGCGCGACGATCTTCCTGACCACCCACAATATGTTCACCGCCGATGAGTTATGTGACCGGGTTGCCTTCATCAATGAAGGCCGGCTGGTAGCGATGGATACCCCACGCAATCTCAAACTGCAATACGGCCAGAACAGCGTTCAGGTGGAATATGGCAATGGCGACCAATTCAAGACCGCCAGCTTTGCCCTGGACAATCCTCAGGAAAAGGAAGCTTTCGCCAAATTGGTGGAGACCAAGTCCGTCCAGACCATTCACACCCAGGAAGCCACCCTCGAGGAGATCTTCCTGAAGCTGACCGGGCGGAGACTGGCATGATCCGAAAACTTACCAATACAATTGTGCAGGATATGCTGCTCACCTTCCGCAGCGGCCATATCTATGTCATTCTGGCGATGGCTGCACTCATTCTGATCCTGGTCTTCGCGCTGCCCACGGAAGTTAATACCAACGCCCAGGAATATTTCTACGACGCTAGCGAGTCCGGAATTTTCTCGCAGGCTCTGGTCTCTCTCGGCGCCAACTCCGAGATGCTCTTTTCCAGTGAGACAGATCTGCAAACCGCCCTCTCTGAAAGCCAGCGGGCACTGGGTGTGATCTTCCGCGGATCGATTGCCCAACCCGAATTTGAGATCATCGTCCAGGGCAATATCTCAGAAGAGAATATCCACCTGCTGGAAAAAACCCTGGATATCATCGTCCAGACCCTGCAAGGCACTTATCAGCCCACCCAGGCGGAAATGACAATCCTAAACGATAATATTGAGCCAATTCCACTCAATATGAACATGATCCCGATCTTCATGAGCTTTGAGGTGATCCTGCTCGGTTTCCTGATCGGCGCAGTGTTGATCTTCCAATCCAAACAGGAAGGGACCCTGCGAGCCTACCGGGTCAGCCCGGCCGGGACGGCGATCTTCATCCTCTCCAAAGTCATCCTCTATGATGTCATCTCGTTGATCTACGGGCTGACTGTCGCGCTGATCGCCTTTGGTACGGCTCCGAACTACCTGCACCTCAGTTTAATGATTCTTGCCAGCAGCACTCTGATGACCTTATTGGGGCTTGCGCTGGCTGTATTCTTCACGAATATCTCGGAGTGGTTCTTCGCCGGGGCAACCTTGCTCATCGTGGCGATGCTGCCGACCCTGTCCTATACCATGCCGGTGTTCTCCCCACCCTTCATCACCTGGATCCCCACCTATCGGATCATTTTCGGCTTCCGGGATGTCCTTTTTGGAATGGGCAGCGCAGCCACACTCAACCAGACCTTTCTGATTCTGGGCCTGGCCGTGCTGGCCGGTTTTGTCATCTGTTATCTGGCCGTGGATCGGCGCCTGATGAAAGCGGGGCTGTGACATGAAACGAATCCTCACGATCCTCAAGCAGGATTGGACCCATATCCTGCGCGACCACGTCCTTTTTTATATTTTCCTGGCTCCCGTCATCATGGCGGTTGCTGTTCGCCTGTTAGCCCCTTCGATTGAAATGGTCAATGTCCGCGTGGCAGTCAATGAAGCCATGCCTCAGGCCATTCAGGAAAACCTGGCTGAATTTGCCAAGGTTTCCGTCCTTGCCAACCGCCAGGCTGTCGTTGACCGGGTGGAAAAGAACGATGATGTCCCCGGGATTTACTGGGAAGATGGCCAATACGAGATCATCCTGCAAGGTAATGAGCAGGAAGGTGAAGAGCTCTCCCAAATATTGCTCTCCGCAGCGACCTCTCCCGAAGAGGTATCCGCTTTTACCGTAATCACCCACCCCAAGGATTCGCTTTTCACGGAATACGCCCTGATTTTCGTCCTGATCACGGCGGTCATGCTGGGCGCTGTGGTGGAATCTTTCAATATGGTGCGGGATAAGGAAACTGGCATGATCCGCGCCTGGGCTGTTTCCCCCCTGCGGATGTTCGAAATGTCGGCTGCCCGAGCGATCTTTGCCTTGTTTGCCGGGTTGTTGATGACTGTCGTCGCGGTGATCATCATCGCGGGCGTATCCGTCCCCTGGGGCCAAATCCTGATCGGCTATCTGGCCTCCATCGGCATCGCCGTTCTGATGGGGTTTCTGCTGGGCGGGCTTTCCAACACCCAACTTCAAATGATGGCAATGATGAAGTTTGTCCTGATGATCTACTCCACCCTGCCGATTCTATCGATCTTTGTCCCCGATAGCTGGCTGCCGCTCTTTTACCCCTTCCCGAACTACTGGATGTTCGTGATCTTCAAGAACATCTTCGTCGGGCCGGGTTCCGCCCCGGTGGGATTTTGGGCAGCCTGTGGGTTGACTGTCACCGTCACGCTGGTCTATCTGGCGATCCTTTTCCCAATCCTGAAGAAAAAGCTCCGCTTGAAATAATCGCAGTTGCGAGCAAATTTGCGCCTACCCTCAGCCGCCAGGACTCCACAAAACACCCTGGCGGCTGATTAATCCCTTGCAAAGTCTTTAGGCTTGGCCTAAGATTAATCTATCGAAAAGAAGAAATAACCGTAAAATAATGGCAACCATAGAGGAGAAAATGAAAAAAACATCCAAATTAATCATCCTTCTGTTCATATCCATCTTCATTCTGACCGCCTGCCAGACCAAAGCCACGGAAACACAGGCAGCCACCGAAAACACCGGCCCGGTCGTATTGCGGCTGGGCACCAAGGACAGCAGCGCGGCCCTGAATTTGCATCAGGCGGCGATTGCATCCTATGAGGCTGAAAACCCGGATATTCTGGTCCAACTGGAAGCCGTTGCCGACCGGGACTATGACGCCCGTCTGGTGACCATGTTTTCCGCGAACGCCGCTCCTGACATAGTTCAATTGGCGGATGAGTCCATTCCCGAATTCGTGGCAAAGGGTGATCTTGTTGCGCTGGACAGTTATTTCCCAACCGATTTCGACACCTCAGTCTACCTGCCCAACCTGCTCGAGCCCGGCCAGGTGGATGGCGATCAGTACCTGCTGCCCAAGTCCTATTCCACCCTGGCGATCTATTACAACAAGACCCTATTTGATGAAGCCGGCGTCCCCTATCCCGAAGACGGTTGGACCTGGGACGACCTGCTGGATGTCGCCCTGGACCTGACCCAGGACCTTGATGGCGACAACGCACCCGATATCTGGGGGATTCAACTCCCTGCCACCTGGACCACCGGATTTGAATACTGGGTGGCCGCGGCCGGCGGTCAGCTGGTCAGCGACAATGGCAAGGAATTCGTCGGCTATATGGATTCAGAAGAAGTGATCAATGCTGTCACGTTCTACGCCGACCTCTACAATAAATACCGAGTATCACCACCCCCCACAGACCTGGAAGCCGATTATGGCGGCAACACGGAATTCGTTGATGGCGATGCGGCCATGCTGATCTTCGACCGCTCCATTGAGCCGGAACTGCTGGCAAACCCTAATCTCGACCTCGGTGTGGTGGGCTTACCGCAGGGTGAAGCCCGCGCCAATATTCTCTTCTGGGAAGGCTACGGTGTCGCCAGCACCTCCGAACATCCCCGCACCGCTGCCAATTTCCTGACCTTCTACACCGGTGCAGCAGGCAACGAGGTTTGGGTGGATGCCGCCCTGTCGACGGTTCAGTCCGTGGCTGAATCCTCAGGATTGACAACTGACCCAATTGAAAGCGTCTGGATCAATGAATTGAATTTCGTTGTTCCCCGAGCCTATACCTTCACCCCTTACTGGGATGAAGCCGGCGTCCCCGCCCTGGCTACCGCCCTGCAAACCGCCATCCTGGAAAAGAATGCCGACATCAGCGCCCTGATGACTCAAGCCGCGTTGGATGCACAGACTGCATTGGATGCCCTGCTGGGGAACTAGATATCTTATTCGTCGGATTTACACAAAAAGAAAGAGGCTGCTCAAATGAGCAGCCTCTCTTTATTTCATCAACTCGGGATTTATTTCCCGTTGCCGTTGGCTTCCTGCAGATAGCCAACCTTGACCAGGTAATCAATGATCTCACGGGCATTTTCCTTGGGGGTCACGCCAACGGTGTCGAGCCGGATTTCAGGCTCCAATGGCGCCTCATAGGGATCATCAATCCCGGTGAAACCCTTGATCTCACCGGCACGCGCCATGGCATAGAGGCCCTTGATATCGCGTTCTTCACAGACCGCCAGGGGCGTATCCACGAAGACCTCAATGAAATGGCCTTCGGAGAACATCTTGCGAGCTTCACGCCGGGCCTGGCGATAGGGGCTGATCGCCGCGCAGACAACGGTGCCGTGATGCCGGACGATTTCGCCGCCAACAAAGCTGATCCGCAGGATGTTGGTGTCGCGGTCTTCCTTGCTGAAACCCAGACCCTTGGAAAGGTGAGTCCGCACGACATCACCATCCAGAACGGTGGGATTACGGCCATATTCAGCCAGCATGTTGATCAGGTGTTTAGCAATGGTGGATTTTCCAGCACCGCTCAGGCCGGTGAACCAGATGCAAAAGCCCTGTTTGTGGCGGGGGGGATGTGCCTCAAGCAGGATCTGGGCTGTTTCAGGTCGGGTGAACCACTCTGGCAGCGGGATGCCCTTGGCCAGATAATCATCCCGGACCTGCGTCCCGGAAATATTGGCAACCTTTGCACCTTCCGGCACCTGAGAAGCCAACTCATAGCGATCCTCATCGGGAAGGTAAACAACCATCTCAAAAGGCACCATTTTGACACCGACTTCTTTTTCAACGCCGGTCAGCATTTCCTGCGCATCGTATGGGCCATAGAAAGGGACACCTTTGCTGTCGTTGCCGGGGCCGGCATGGTCACGGCCAACAATGAAATTGTTCACGCCGTAATTGCGGCGGATGATGGCATGCCAGACGGCTTCCCGCGGCCCGCCCATGCGCATCGCCAGAGGCAACAGCGCCAACAAAGTTTGATCATCATAATAATTTTCCACCAGTGCTTTATAGATCCGCACCCGGGTGTAATGATCCACATCGCCCGGTTTGGTCATACCAACAACGGGGTGGATTAATAAACTGCCGCCAACCTGCTTCTGAGCGCGTTTGGTCAGTTCCTCGTGGACCCGGTGCATCGGGTTACGGGTTTGGAAAGCAACCACATTCGCGTTGCCCATCTCGGTCAGTTTCGCCCGGGTCTCTGCCGGGGTCAGGCGCAGTTCGGTGAAATCGTCATACGCCGGGAGATTGAGAACCTTCAGCTCACCACTGATGCAAAGTTCACCCCAGCCTGCCATTTCTGAGACGATCGGGTGTTTGAGGTCGGTGGTGCCATAGACCTTCTCGGCTTCTTCCTGCCAATTGAAGCGGAAAACCTCTTCAAGCTTCATCACGGCCATGATCTGGTTGTGGACATCGCGTAAAGTGACCCAGTCGCCTTCTTCCGGCAGGTCTTCCTTATTGATGTTCAGGGTGATCGGAATTGGCCAAATGGTTCCATCGGTTAAACGCATGTCGTTCATCACCGATTCATAATCATCCTGTCCCATAAAGCGATCCAGAGGCGAAAAAGCCCCAACAGCCAGCAGTTCCAGGTCATGGTTCTGCCGAGGGGTCAGGCGGACTGTAGGATAAGTTCCAGCCAATTTTAAAAGTTCAGCACGTTCCTCGCCCTTCACCAGCAGGTCAACCAGTTTTCCGCCGTAAGGTGAGATCAGCAGATCAGATTTATCAGTCATTGTTCGTCAAATTTCCTTTTCTCGAGAATGAAACCGTCTAATTCTATCACGATGAGTTCAAATTATAAAATGATGAATATCATAAAAACCATATCACACATTGAGGCTGACTCGTTGCAATGATACCTTTTATTTCATGACATTATCACCATTGGCATTGATCCCATCTGAAATTACAATACCATTATCATACAAAATGGGAGGTAAAAATGAAATTGCTTTTTGTGGCTGCAAGATGGGATCCCAAAAATCCAGATAGTGGTTCAGGTGTCAATTACAACTCGTATATGGAGCTAAAAGACCGGGTGGACGATATCCGAATCGCCGGACCCTTTCAAAGTGATTTGACACTCCTGGAAAGGGGTATCCGAAAAGTTTTTGAGCGCCCCAATAAACGACGTTTGATCAAATTCTATCCTTCTTATATGCGACATTGCAATCAGGTTGTCCAGAAATTGATGGATGAATATAAACCTGATGTCATTTTTTCCAAATCCTCTGTGCCTTTAGTAAATGTAAAATTGAATGCGCCTTTGCTTTACATGTGCGATTCAACCGTAAAATGGACCACGGATAATTGGCCACTTTTCTCGCCGATTGGCACCA
>CAYUSC010000110.1:0-9317 GCA_964447265.1 uncultured Candidatus Brevefilum sp. | reverse complement strand
ACACTGGGGCTGACCTGGATGAAGGCCCCGGTCCACTGGAGCATCGAATCCAATCCGGCCAGCAATTTGGCTGGGATCGCTCGTTTAAGAGCGCCCATTCTGAAGTGGGAAACGGTCAATTGCTTTTGGGTATCAAATCCCACACCTTTTAAATAACCTCGCACCGCCCGGGGGTGGAAGTCGAAGTTCAATTCGGTAAATTCCACCGGGTCCAGGGTATAGGGATTCCAGTTCTGCTTTCGTAAAAGGTAGCGCAGCATGGATTTCAGGTTGCGTTTATTGGCAAATTCGAGGATGAAGATGCCCTCCGGAGCCATTACCTTGTACACCTGAGCCAAGGCCTGTTCCGGCTCGGCCATATGATGCAGCGTCCGGATCATCGTAGCGCCATCAAAGACGTTTTCAATGAAGGGCAGGCGGTAGACATCTGCAGCGACGTATGTATACCGATCGGTATAACCCAGTCGATCGCGCGCTTGTTCCAATTGCGTGCGGGAATAATCCAGAAGCACCACCCGGTCATAGTTCCGGTAGCGGGGCGTATTGCGTCCAGCGCCTGCGCCGAGTTCCAACATCAACTTTCCGGAGGTCGGCAGCAGCCTTCTCAGCGCGATGGCCTCCGCCGCGTCTTCATACGCGCGGCCGCCTTCGTCCCAAAAACTCTGCTGGTAATCGGAACCTTCATAATTGCATACGGGGGGTGTGTTTTCGCTCATGGATTGGTTTATATCATGGAATCATGAGGAGGGCAAACAGGTTAAGGGAAAAAATGTCCGAGCAGGATTCCCGGCGGCACCCGGAGATACCTCCTTACCGCTGCTTCCTTTCGGACCTGACGGGGTTCGCAGGGCTCCGCCGCGCCGGTCCCACCCGGACGGGATTAAGCATACTTCACTCAGGGTGGACTGTCAACGGAAGCCCTGCAGAACCCCTGCAACAGGCCCCAAACTGGTAAAAATTCGACCTTCGTTGTATACTTTAGAGTGATTAAGTAGATCACTAATGGACGACAGGAGAGGTGCCCACCCGATGAAAGTTTTCGTCAATCAACAACAACTTGCCCATAGTGTCAGTATCGTTTCACGGGCTGTCTCACCCCGCAGCACCCTGCCCGTGCTTTCAAATATCCTGATCAAGACCGATAATGGTCGCCTGCGGCTTTCCGCGACCAACCTCGAGCTGGGGATCACCTGTTGGATGGGCGCCAAAGTCGAAGGCGAAGGGGCGATCACCGTTCCTTCGCGGACCTTTACTGACCTGGTCAGCAATTTACCCAACGAGCAGGTCTCACTGACCCTGGATAACAGCACCCACACCCTCAATGTCAAATGCGGCACATCCGAAACCAACATCAAAGGTATTGATGCCGAGGAATTTCCACCGATCCCGGAACCCGATATTGACGAAGGCGTCCCGCTGAACGTCGCCAACTTCAAGGAAATGGTCCAGCAGGTTGCCTTTGCCGCCTCCATGGATGAAGCCCGCCCTGTTCTGACCGGCGTGCTGCTCAAACTGGATGGCGATCATATCACCCTGGCTGCCACCGACGGCTTCCGGATCTCGATTCGCGAGGACGACATCCCCAATGCCGTTTCCCGGCCACTTGAAGCGATCATCCCCGCCCGGGCGCTGATCGAACTGGCCCGAATCATCGGCGGCGGCACGGACGGGACGCTGGTAATGACCTTCCCGCCTGACCGCGGCCAGGTGATCTTCCACATGGACGATCTGGAACTGGCTTCCCAACTGATTGAGGGCAACTTCCCGGATTACCGGGCGATCATCCCCCAAAACTTCAAGACTCACACCCTGCTTTCCACCGCCGGGCTGCTCAAAGCCTGCAAACAGTCTGAGATTATCGCCCGCGAGGGCACCAACGTTGCCCGACTGAACATCATCCCTGAAACCGGAGATGCCAGCGTTGGTACGTTGGAAATCTCTGCTCAATCCGAGCAGACAGGCTCTTCCGAAGTTCTGGTCGATGCCTCCGTGGAAGGCGTGCCGCTGCTGGTCGCTTTCAACGTCAGGTTCCTGCGGGAGGTGCTGGAAGTGGTGAAAGCCGATAACGTCTGGCTGGAAACCAACGCCGCCAACACCCCCGGCCTGATCCGACCCCAGGGCGATGACCATTTCAAGCATATCATCATGCCCATGCACATCGGCTGAGCCAATTAATCAAGAAAACAAAAGCACCTGCCTTTGGTCAGGTGCTTTTTAATTCCCTGGGTGAAATCCAATCTGACAACGGATTCGCCACTTTTGAAAGAATCCATTAGAATTATGCTGTCCGATAGTCCTTAGAAGAGGCAGCTTTGCGATGACTTTACCTCCCAGTGCAACCGACCGGTTGCTGAGCGTTTATCTGGCGCTCGCCCAATATCCCATTCTCTCTAACCGCATCCGGGATTTAATGCGGCGGGAACTTTTCAATCGCGGATTTCTGGAGTCCAACGATTTCGAACAGGAAGTCATTCGCAAAGCCATCCAATCCCAGGAACGGGAGGGTCTGCAGCGGCCTCAAATCGAAGAACCGGCCGAAGTGTGGGAACGCCGCAAAGCCAAGGTGCGCGATCAACTGACGGACTTCTATTTCAGTCACCATCTGAACTTTGAATTGATTGAAGAACTGATCGAAGAAGTCCTCAATGAGCGCGGCGTCACCACACATGAAGCCCTTTATGAATTCAATCCCGAAGTCGCCCCCCATGAGATGCTCTTTAATCAGGGGATGATGATCGAAAACCTGCCCCCCGCCAAGCGCAAACATATGGAACCGCGTCTGCGTGAGATCAAAGTGGTGTTGATCCGCAACATGATCAGCGACCAACTGCGTTACATCAATATCGCCCGCAATTGGTTCACCATCTCCGATCTGGCCGAAATCCGGCGCCACAAGATCGGTCACGGCCGAATCGGCGGCAAGGCAGCCGGGATGCTGCTGGCCTATAAGATCCTGGAGCAAAGTCCCAATGAAGACCTGCGCCAGAACCTGCGGACGCCCGAATCCTACTTCCTGGGTTCGGACCTGCTCTACACATTCCTTTCCGTCAATAATTTCCATCACTGGAATGACCAGAAATATAAACCCGAAGACGAAATGCGGCGGGATTACCCCAAGATTGTTGAGGATTTCATCAAGGGAGACTTCCCGCCCAGCATCATCCAGCGGCTTGAAACCCTGCTCACCTCGGTGGGCAAGCGCCCGCTGATTGTGCGTTCCTCCAGCCTATTGGAAGACAACTTCGGCACGGCTTTTGCCGGGAAATACGAGAGCATCTTCCTGCCCAATCAGGGCGACATCAAAAAGAACATGAAAGCCCTAACCGAGGCCATCGCCCGGATCTACGCCTCCACCCTCAACCCCACCGCGCTGCTCTACCGGCGCAGCCGTGGGCTGCAGGACTATGATGAGCGAATGGCCATCCTGATCCAGACCGTCGAAGGCAACCGGTTTGGCGATTATTACCTGCCGGACCTCTCCGGTGTAGCCTTCAGCCACAACCAGTACCGCTGGTCGCCCCAGATCCGGCCCGAGGACGGTTTCATTCGGCTGGTCTGGGGTCTTGGCACGCGGGCTGTGGACCGGGTGGGCAACGATTACCCCCGGCTGGTCGCCCTCAGTCACCCCACCCTGCGCCCCTCCAATACCGCCCAATCCATCCGGCGTTATTCCCAGCAATATGTCGACCTGATCGACCTGAAGGAAAACAAGCTCAAGACCCTGCCCATTCACGAAGCACTCAAGGGCGACTATCCGCCCCTGCGCTATCTTGCCCAGGTGGATCAGGAGGGCTATTTCCGCTCGATCCGCTCCCGTCTGGTTGATGCCGATCCCTCGCAATTGATCATGACCTTTGAAGACCTGCTCCGGCGGACACCCTTCGCCGAACGGATGCGTTATCTGTTGAATGTCCTCGAAAAGGAATACGAGTCCCCGGTTGATGTGGAATTCATTGCTGATGTCATTGAGGATAATGGCAAACCGGATATCAAGATCTCGATCATCCAATGCCGCCCCCTCAGCTACATGAAGGAGGGCGATCGGGTCAACATTCCCCAGAATATCGCCCCCGAGAATGCAATTTTCTCATCGAGCATCATGGTCACCGGCGGCTGGCTGGAAGAGATCAACTACGTCCTCTTCGTGCCGCCGGAGAGCTATTTCTCCCTGTCGTCCCAATCCGCCCGTAACAAACTCGAGCGCGCCATCGGCCGGCTGAACGCCGCCCTGAGTAACGAGACCTTCATTTGTGTCGGGCCGGGACGCTGGGGCACCTCCAACCCGGACCTGGGCGTCCATGTAGACTACGCCGATATTTTCAATACCAAAGCTCTGGTGGAGCTATCCGGCGAGGGGATCGGCCCCGCCCCGGAGCCCTCATTGGGAACTCATTTCTTCCAGGATTTACTGGAGGGAGAAATCTTCCCCCTGGCCACCTACATCGGTGAAGACAACTTCAACCGCGCTTTCTTCTACGACACGCCCAACCGCCTGGCCGAATGGATTGAGGTGGAACCCGCCTTATTCGACCGCCTGCGTCTGATCAAGGTCAGCGACTACAAAGCTAATCACCATTTGGAACTGGTGATGAACGGGCAGGAAGAAAGAGCGCTGGCCTTTTTGGAAGAGTCCCCCAGAGGACGCAACGGGCGTCTGCAGTAAACCAATTCGGGAATAATTATTCGCCATCACCTACCGGCAGGAAGGCCTTATGGGCATTCAGCCGGTACCAGCGTCCATCCAGCGCCCGGATAATGCCGTGTCCCTGCACAGCCGCCCAACGCGCCAGTTCATAGGCCAGCAGAAGTCCCAAATCCCGCAATTGATCCTCCTCCACCTCAACACTGACCAGCTGCGCAGTACGAACAAATGCACCCTGAATGCTTTTCGGTGGAAGCAAATCTTCCGTCGCGCTGACGGCCGGATCCCAATCCTGAAAAGAAACCACGAGCGGTCTCTCGCCATCCGGGCGGTAAACCACCGTGAAGAACGGTGCTTCCGAATCCGGCGCCGCAAGAACACCCAACCGAGCCAGGCCGGGGGCAATCTGTGCCGGGTCCAATCCATACTGCCCGCAGAGGGTGTAATAATTGGATTCGGTGATCGCCGCAAGAATATCCCGCGGGTTGATGGCGGCAATCGGGACTGAATTAAAAACACGGATCATATAGGGCATAACACACTCCATAATTACGTTAATCCATCCCCTGGTCGGTGTCAAGCTGATCCAATGTTTCACGTGAAACATTGATGCGGATGATAACCGGTATTCTCTACAATGCAAGGATTGTTTCACGTGAAACAATTCAGAAATTCGTGGTCAAAAATCGGTTTTCGTAAAAGCCCCTCTGTTAATCGTTCTTCTGAAATCTTCACAAAAATAGAAAGTTAAATTTAACAGGGACGATTTCAGCGCAATGACCAAATCGTCCCTGCTTTCAGGTTTGATAGAGTGTTTATCGATTTATTCTGGCAAAATGGAACCCACTGCCGCAATACCCCAGTCAATCACCCAGAGAGCGCCTTCCCCAAATCTGTTAACCCCGGTCCAGGCGGCCTTTCCAACCCAGAGCGCAGCCGCTCTGACCTTATCGCCGCTCTGACTGGCTGCATCGCCAAGATTACCCTTGAAACATTCAGCCACCTTATCAGCCTCCAGGCAATTGGCAAATGATGGTGTCAGCGGGTAATATTGTGCGCCGTACAGGTTAGCATACTTATAGAAGGCTTCCGCCATCTTTTGGCAGGTGCCATAATCCACTTCCGCCGAGTTTTGCGAGCAGAGCGCCAGAAGATTGGCATGATACAGATTGTCACAGCCAACTTTGGGTTGCCCAATGGTTCCCTCGGAGTAACAGAGGTCTACACCCTCACAAGCCGATTGAAAGAAGAGTTCCGGCATGAATTCTTCCGATAAGTCGCTCATCACAATGCCATCCGCCTGACCCACACATCCATCGCCAATTTGTTCGGCACCGTCGCAGCTTTCGGCAGCGATCGATCCGGCATAGGCCCAGTCAGAGTAAACGCCCTGACCGACAGCCCGCACGTACCAGCTCCGTTGGATGCCACAATTTACGTCCTGACTTGTCCGCAATGTGCCGCGAATTTGGTCGAAGGGGATGGCGCTCACCCTTTCACCCACCACGGTTCCGTCCAAATTTGTCAGGACCAGTTTCAATTCAAATCCAAGTATATCGGCGTAAGTATATAGGGAGCCATCCTGCCACTTCAAAGGCCAATCCCAAACCAAAAAGCTATGCCGTCCTTCATTCACTTCGGCGACACAAGTCTTGTAATACACATCCCGGACATCACCCAATTGACTGGCGGCCTGTTGGCAATCCGACGCTCGGATCACCAAATGCACATGTGTCGGTTCGGGTAAGACAACTGGCGCGCCTGCCTCGTCACCTTCTGCGACGCCGATAGCCAGGCTTTGATAACCAAGCTCGCCCTCATAGCCTTCACTGGAAAGGTAAGCCAGATAGACTTCCCATTTTCCTGATGCCTGCGAGGTGGCGAAATCAAATTGCGTTGATGTGCCGTCAAGGTCCGCCAGATGGACCAGCCCGGCGGATCCCGGCGGTCGAGCATAGATCCTGACCCCGCCCGTTTCCACACCGGTGGATTCCCAACTGACGCTAATCCGCTTGCCATCGTCCAGATTGTTCAGTCGAATATCAGCCGGGACAGGCAGTCCCTGAGGGTCGGAAGCCAGTGCAAATGTGCCGCTCCCTCCGGCGGGGACATTGATCGTGATAATTTGAGAATAGGCTGTTTTACCATCCGTATTTATCGAACGGACAAATACTTCATGTTCACCGGCTGTTAAATTGTTCAATCCGGGTTGATAAACGGCATGGTTAACGCCACTGAAGTTTTGCGCCCCAACCAGTTCGCCGTCGACATATAAGGACATCCGCTCAACGCCGGCAGGGTCCGTGGCCAAAGCGGAAAATCCATTCAGGTTTGAACCATCCGCGATGCCTAAATCGGAAGTGCCTTGCAACACCAATAAGGTCTCCGGCTCGGCGACCTGTGCAGGTTTAAAAACGTTTGAACTTTGGATCAGTCCCAACAGAACCAAGGCCACAAAAATCAGGATCAACAAAAAGAAGCCGGATGAGCATCCCTCCCCCGACGGCCTTGATCGAGCCATTTTCGCCTTAGCTTGTTTCTTGAAAAATTTTTTACGTGCTGATTTTCGATAGCCGCTGGGGGTCATAGGCTCCCCGCACGATTCACAGAATTCCGCCCCGGTTTCATTGATGTAACCGCAGTTGCGACAGGTATTAAAGAGGCGATTCTCGCCATGCAGCGGCTCACCGCAGCGCTCACAACTCTCGGCTTGTTCATGATTATCATAGAGACAATTAGGGCATCTCATCTTTCCTCCAACTCTAATCTGTCCACACCAATGAGGGAAACTAATTCTAGGGTAATTAAATAAATGCCGTCTGTCAAGACCCTTATTCCGGCGGTCGCAGAGATAAAAAAACACATTGCCAATTGGATTTGGCAACGTGTTTCAGATTTCATACCGGTTGGTTATTTATTATTCTCGCCGCTTTCTCTTTCATTATAGAGGTTTGAGATAAAGGGCGTATTCAGGGGATGTTAAAACTAAGTTTTGGATTGATTATCAACCCATCGGTGGCCTAACCCGCGTGTCGGGCAATCAACTCCTTGGTTGCGGTCAGCGATTTCCCATCCAGGATTTCAAATTCATAGCCCAGACTCTGCAGTAATTCAATGGTGGGAAGATGCGCTTCCCGCTGGTGGGTGTCCAGGAAAAGGATCGGATGATATTTTTCCAACAGTTTCCTGGCGCCTTTCAGGGCTTCATACTCCGCTCCTTCCACATCCACTTTCATATACTCCGGGGGGCGAATATCCCCAGCCTCCAGCATTTCATCCAGAGCAACCATCCGGACCGTTATCCCGCCTGTTTCCGCCAGGTGCCCCATTGCGCTGCTGGCCCCAAGATCGAAATGCGCTTCACCGCCGTGGTCGGAGACAGCCGCTTCAATGACTTCTATATTTTCAAATTTATTGATTTTTATATGTTTCTCGAGATACTCAATATTTCTGGGCAGCGGCTCAAAGGCATAGACCCGCCCTTCCGGTCCGGCCAGTTTGGCAGCCAAAAGGCTGAAATAACCCACGTTGGCGCCAATGTCATAAAGGACCGCGCCGGATGGAATCTCCTTTTCAAATGCCCGCCGTTTGGTCATCTCATAACTGCCCAGCCAATAGCCATGCTCGCCAGCCCCGACAATCCACTTGGTGCCGCGCAGGCGTCCCTGCATGATTGGCATTGCCATCCGCTTTGGAATCAGGCGTAATGGCAGGCGGAGCAGACGGCCCAAAAAACTACGATAATAGATCTTTGAAAAATTCATCTAACCTCATCAGGATTTCCGGTTTCCAACACACGCTTATTATACTTGCCTACCCGGTTTAAGCCCGTTTTTCACCCTCGCACTCTGCATTATAATTAGGCGGGCTGATGACCAAGGCCTTCGCCCTTGTAAGTCCCTAACCGCTAGAGAAAAAAGCCGCCGAGAATGAGTGAATCCGCCAAGATTATAAAGTATCCCCGCAAGGTTTTGGTCAGGACGACGATGAGCACCCTGTCCCGAGTTTTCCTGAACCTCCTGTCTCGGGTGGAGATCAACGGTCGGGAGCGTTTGCCCAAAGAAGGCCCCATCATCCTGGCCGGTAACCACGTCGCTGAGCTGGAAGCTGCCCTGATGATCGCCTTCACGCCGGGCCAGGTGGAATTCATCGGCAATGGCGACATCCCCTTTGACCCCAATTACGCCTTCTTCGCCAAGACCTACGGCCTGGTGCCGATCAACCGGGGTAACCTGGATCGGGAAGGACTCAAATCGGCGCTCTCCGTCCTGAAACAAAATGGGATTCTGGGGATCTTCCCCGAAGGCGGCACCTGGGACCCGGCGCAGATGCAGGCCCAGCCCGGGGTGGCCTGGCTGAGCTATAAAGCCCAGGCGCCCATTCTGCCCATTGGATTTGGCGGGTTGAAAGGCGGCCTCGGCAAAGCGCTGCATTTGAAACATCCCAGGCTGGTGATGAATGTCGGCGAACTTCTCCCGCCTGTAACCATCTCTGAAAATCATCACTCGCTTAAGGAGAATCTGGAAAAATCCGCCAGTTTTATTTTAGAAAAGATCAATGAACTTGTTCCTGAAGAAGACCTGCAGCAATTCTCAAGGCATATTGATGAGGCTTACCACCTCCAAATAAAAGTGTCCCGGAAAAACGGCGCGGTTGAAATTCCCGAAGACCTGAG
>CAYUSC010000109.1:0-9334 GCA_964447265.1 uncultured Candidatus Brevefilum sp. | reverse complement strand
CCTGCCCTTTGGCATGGCCGTGATGGGTCATCTGATGGGCCAGGCTGTGGTCCGCTCCGCGCCTCCCGTCCAAATCATTGAACCCACTGCTAAATAGTATTCACAAGCCAACGAAATCCCCTGTTCCTATACGAAACAGGGGATTTTTTATTAATTTTGACTGGAGACTTCCCCCTTTCGGACAGAGCGAGTATCATAAACCGGTTGTTTACCGGTGATCGCCCAAAAAAGGCCTGCTTTCCAATGAATCCATCCGAGCTAGAACGCAAAACCGTCCATGCCATGATCCAAATTTACTGCCATTCGCAGCATAACGGCGGCAAACCACTTTGCGCGTCATGCACCGAGTTACAGGCTTATGTGGATGAGCGCCTGGATAAATGTCCCTTCGGTTGGGATAAACCTACCTGTAAGAACTGCCGGGTACACTGTTACCAACCCGAAATGCGGGAGCGGATCAGAGATGTCATGCGATTTTCCGGTCCCCGGATGCTGCTGCATCACCCTATCCTGACTCTCCGGCACCTGCTGAGAGGCGCCAGGTCCTGATTCATCCGTTCCAACCAGTTGAATCCCGTCCCACAATCCATTAAAATGGAAAGTGAAGCAGGCTAGAAAACAGCTCAACCTGGACATTCCAGCTTCTCGAAACATCCTTTTCCCCCGGCAACCCACGCACAGGCTGATACGATTGCAGCCGGTTGCCACATCCCCCACCCGCTTCAGAGTTACCACCATCCTTCCACCGGTTCCGACCGGTTCTATTGGTATTCCATTTTTGGGTCCATCAGGGGAAAGGAGATAATCATGAAAAAGGTACTATTGGTTTTTGGGTTGCTGATCCTCATCGCGCTTACGAGCGCCTGCGTTCCCACCGAACCGCAGGACGTCCTGGCTTACTGTAAGGATACCTACGAATCAAGTAGTTCAAACTATCCCCCGGCTTTCATTGGCGCTTGTGTGGCCTATTTCCAGACAGGAAAGCCCACTGCGTTCGTCTCGCTCTGCGGTTCTCCGGTTTTTCTGGCTGAATTGAACGACCCGGAAGGGTTGAATGCCGGCGTGGAAACCAGAGCGGAGTGCATCGCCTTCCTGCGCAATATGGAAGAATAAGACTGTTAAGCGATAATCACACCTTAATCGCTGACTGAGGACCTCGGCGTAAGTCTGATCGCGCCCACCGGGCAAACCGATTCGCAGAATCCGCAACCCACACAGGCCAGCGGGACTTTGAGATAAGGCAGCCCTTCGGGTAATTTCCGGTGTGTCGGGTCATCCAAATCCAGACAACTCACCGGGCAGACCGTGATACATAGACCGCACGAGATGCAGGTGCGATAATCGAAGGTCGGCCGGTCCCATTCGGAGCGCTTCACCCGTTCTGCAACCGCTCCATCGGGCTTGTTAACCGCGTCATAAGGGCAAACCCGGCCGCAGGTGCCGCAATCGATGCACTTTAGGGGGTCAATGAGATGCACTTCCCGCCGGATGCCGCTGATCGCCTGGGTTGGGCAATTCCGCACGCAGGCCTGGCAGCCCTGGCAGTTCTGAGTGATGAAATAGGCCATTTAGGCTTCCTGCCCTTCCAATTGGCCATCCAGACCAAGTTTTTTGATGGTTTCCGGCAGCGGATAGCCCGTTTCCGGGTCCCAGCCGATCTCCTGCCAGTATTTTTGCCGCATGGCGGGCAGATCGAGCCGGTTGTTCCTGTTTGGCCCATTTGATAAAGGCGGGATGCCCAAAGCACGGGTACTGACCCGAATTTCAGCCGGCTGAACGCCCTGCCTGATATTGAACATCTGCCGCAGGGTTTGGATCCTGAGACCGATCTCCAGATAATCCTCAGGGCTAAAGTCCCATCCGGTGGCTGCGTTGGTCCACGCAAACAGGGGCAATCGATCCGCCCCGAGGAAAGTCCCAAACATGCAGACGCCCAGGCTGTTTATAAAACTGGAATAAGCGGACATCAGCACGGATTTCCGGGCGGAATCCCGGCTGGGGATAAATCCCTCCCGCTTGGCATATAACAGCGGCGGCTTGGGCGCGCCGGGGATCACCTTCCAGAGCCGGTACATGTCATAATAGACAAAAGCGCCGGAAGTGTGCCGACCGGGGGATGGTTCGACGCTGGCATGCAGCCCAAATCCCGGGTCCAACCGGGGGTCGTGCATGGCCAGTTCGGACCCGCCTGCGGTGACAGCCGAATCCTTATCAGTGATCTTGAGGCGTTTACGAGCTTCTCGAGATCCATCCGCCAGGAGGTCGCCAATCCCCTCCCGGGTGATCATCTTGCGGATCAGTGCGATCAGTGCCTCATCATTTCCCCAGGTCAGTTCCAGACCATCGGTATCTTCGGCGGTCAGCAGGCCGCGCTCGTACCATTCAATCGCTGCGGCTACCGTCCCGCCTGCCGAGATGCTGTCCATCCCGGCCCGGTTCAGCAGGTCATTGATCAACATCACCGAATCCCAATCCCCATTCAGAACCATGCCGGAAAAGGCCAGCACCGTTTCATATTCGGGTTTATGGCTGGCCGGGATCAACCCATTCGGGCGCATCATGCCGCCGCAACCCAAAGGGCAGGCCAGGCAGTGATATTTGTGCGATTCCCAATTCGCGACCACCTTCGGGGAGACTTTTCGTGACTCTCGGTCCGCGAAATTGACCGGCGTCCCTGCCCAGTTCTTGATCGGCGCGTCCCCCCACGCCACGGAGGCCTGATTCATGCCCGCTGTTCCCCATTTCCGCAATATCCCTAGATAGAGCATACCGATCATGCGGATATTGACCCAGGGATTCCCCAGGATTTTCCCCAGAACGGACATACCCCAGGCAGGCAAGGGAATCCGGAATTGGGCAAGCCTGGCTGGTTTACGGCTGAGTTCACGCATCCGGAGCGGGTCCGCCGGTTGCACCCTTTGTGCGCTGGTCAGCACCAGGGCCTTGAGGTTCTTACTGCCCATCACCGCGCCCAGGCCGCTGCGCGCCGCCATTCGGCCGAAATCGTGGCTGATGCCGGCAATTCGGGACAGCTTCTCGCCTGCCGGGCCGATGCAGGCCACACCCGGTTTGCGCTGTCCGCCATGCCGCTCCCGCAGCAGGGTTTCGGTAAGCTCCGTATCCAGCCCCCAGAGATCATCCGCTTCCCGCAGCTCAGGGCCGCCGGGGCCAATGAAAAGATAGACCGGATGGACAGACTGCCCTGTGAAGAAAATGCCGTCATATCCGCATTGTTTGATCGCCAGAGAAAAATAGCCCCCGCAATTGGCATCGCCCCAGGTATTCGTCAGCGGTGATTTCCCAACCGCCATCCAGCGGCCGGTGAACAGGCTGGGCGTCCCGGTCAGCAAGCCGGAAACAAATCCAAGGACATTTTCCGGCCCAAGCGGGTCTGCGCCGGCCGGTATCCGGTCATAAAGCAGGTAGGCGGCCAGGCCAATGCCGGAAAGGTAGCGCCGGTAAACCGAATCATCCAGACATTCCTCGCGGAATGTCCCGGAGGTCAGATCCACCCAGAGCACCTTTCCCATATATGCTGTCATTGAATATCCTTGAAATGCTGCAAAAAGCGTCAACCTGGAAAGGCCCAATCCAAAGCGGACAGAACGCCATTCCGTTATTCAGGTGTGAAGTTGATCTTGTATGAAATTCGATCCAACCCGGTTATTCGCGCAGTCCCTCGGCGATGACGGCTGAAACAAACATGGCATTAATTATACACGCGCTCCTAATAGGCGCGCAAAATCATGGAAATGCAATCATTTTCCCCCGTTTACACAAAAAAAGCTGCTAATTTACCTCCTCAGGCAGATGGATGGCGAACCGGCAGACATCATCCCCCTTCAGCACGCTCTCGAGGACATCCGCCTGTAAACTCTGGCCAAAGATTACGTCAAACGGCTTTTTTACAAAACCCGCCGAACACTGGCAGAAGGTTGGGCTGACGGTTACCGTCGATTTTCGGATGGATTCCTTGGCCCAGGGGCAGTGGCAAAAGTGATAGCGCTTCGTTTCCGGGTCTTCTGCTTCAAGATAAGCTTTGGTGTTGTAAGGGATTTTGGTCTCATAAATAATATTGCCCTCACGAACGCCGCCGCCAATCTCCGGATCACCCGCAACAAAAGCAATCACCTCGTCCGTGATCTCCTGACCAAAGAACAGTTCATCCCGCTCCTGATAACCGCGCAACAGGTCCACAAATTTCTCCCCCCGATAGACCAGGTAACGGTCCATGTCGCCTTCGCAGACCTGATAGAAATCGGAGCGTTCCTCGGGATAGTATTCATCCGGCAGGTCCCGCAGGCAGTCCTGCAGCAGGTCACGGGTGGTCGAAGTTCCAAAGACCTCTTCCATACGGCTCATAATCCTGGCGGTGTATTGAGCTTTCTCATAGCGCGAAAGGCCCAGCGGCGGCAGCGGGAGGTCCTCAAAAACGCCGTCACGCAGATCCTCACCCACCACTTCGGCCAGTTTCTTATAGAGATTATCCATGACCTCGTAACCATCCAGCATCTGGAAGATCGCCACAAACAGCTCCCGGTTGTCAATCACCTTGGCATATCGGACCAGCGCGAGCAGGTTCTCCATCGTGTTTTCACCGCGATCGATCATCCCATCCACCAATTCCTGACCGGCGGCGTGGTTCAGATCTTCGAGAGACCATCCCGGCACCTGGGTCTGTAATTGTGCTTCCATCTTCCCAACGGCAGTCACATGCTGATCGACCGTCTTCTCATCAAGCCCCCGAGATACCAAATACTCACGAAATGCTTTATCGCGCATCAAGCCCTCCCAATGAAGTCGGATTCATTCCTAGAATACAATATTTCCGGACAATTTTCACCCCCCAGTTGGCGGGGAAACCGCCCTCATTCAGAACGGGTTGAGTGTTTTTTTGGTAGAATCGGTGTGTTTGGCTTTCCGAAAATTCGCCTGAAGAGGTCAGATATGGATCCATTTGAAAAACAATTAAGGCAGGAAATGATCGAGATCACCAACCGGCTCTCCTCCCGGGGTTTGATCCGGGCGGCCGGCGGGAATCTGTCCGTTCGGCTGAATGACGATGAACTCCTGGTCACACCCACCCGTCTGGCAAAAGGCTTTCTGCGGGAGGAAGATATTGTCGTTGTCGATTTACAGGGACACCTGCTGCGAGGCGAAAACGCCCCATCCAGCGACATGGCCTTTCACCTGGCAGCTTATGAGGCACGACCGGATGCGGAAGCCGTGGTCCATGCTCAGCCACTGATCACCATAGGTTTTACGGTTGCCGGGCGCGAAATCCCGACGGGTGTCCTGCCTGAACTGGAGATATTCTTCCCGGATGGCGTCCCGGTTGTGCCCTATAACACCCCATACACCAAAGATCTGGCTGAAATCTGCCAGCCTTACCTAAAAATGTACGACATCATCATTCTGGGCTATCACGGGACGTTGAGTTTGGGTCACAGCCTGACGATGGCCTGGCTGGCGACCGAACACCTGGAAACCTGCATGGAGATGGTGTTTTATGCAGAATGCCTCGGCGGCGCCAAGCCCCTGCCGGAGGAAACCGTTAATTTATTACGCGATCTCCGCCGCCAGAATAAGGCTCAATAACACTTTACTCCGCCGCGCCCGCCCGCTCCAGGATCTTTGGGGCGATCTCCGGAAACAAACCCAATTCCCACAAGAGATCTAAAATCGTATATCGGGAACGGTAGCGCGAACTATAAATCAATGCCTGGATGGCATCCGCTTTGCCGCGCGATAAGCCGGAAAGTGTGGTCACCGCCCCAGCCGCTTCCAGAATACGCCGGACCTCCGCGGCGGGCATCAGCAGGGGGTCAATCGCAGCCCAGAGTTCATCCCAAGAACCAAACAGATCGGTTAGATAAGCCGCGAAAGTTTCATCAGGAATACGTTTCTTGGCGACATTGGCGTCAAAGGTCTGCGCCTGAGCGCAAAATTTCTCAGCGTGTTCCTGTTGCCATTCTGCAAGGGATGGACGGCGGTGAACCAATTCATCCACATTGAAATCCGCCGGGGACATCTCCCGCAGCATCTCAAAGGCGTGAATGGTGAGCAGGGTTCCAAACCCGACCTGGGTCCCATGCAAGTTCTTGGGCAGCCCGTAAAGGTCATGCTGGAGGTCGAAGAAGTGGGAGATGATATGCTCCCCACCGGAAGATGGCGAGGTCTCGCCATCAATAATCGTCATCGAATACCCGGAGACCAGATCGGCCTGCGCCAGGGCATTCATCGCCGCCAGGTCATTGTGGCTCAGCGCCTCGGCCAGCGGCAGCAGCTTCGCCTGATAGCTCGCCATCATCTCAAATGGCACCGGGCAGTAATACGTGCCG
The DNA here is from genome assembly GCA_964447265.1 of uncultured Candidatus Brevefilum sp. GTDB lineage: Bacteria > Chloroflexota > Anaerolineae > Anaerolineales > Anaerolineaceae > Brevifilum. The sequence continues at coordinate 2,993 of CAYUSC010000109.1, read as the reverse complement.
CGCAGAAGCTGGGAGAGCTTCCAGTCCGCCTGGGCCACATTCCGGGCGAGCAGATCCCCCACCCCGGCGGCCGTCATTTCCGGCGGCGCGGAAGCCAGCAGCCGGTCATCCAAAATCACCGCATCGGCGATATTGAGGAATTTGCTGGTTTTGATGTTGTTCTCGGTCATCGAACCGGTGATCGAGGTATAAGCGTTCATTGAAACCGCGGTGCCCACCACAATGAACGGCAGGTCCGCCCTGGTTGCGATCCACTTGGTCAGGTCGGTGATCACCCCGGAGCCGACCCCAATCAGAAGATTGATCTCGGGCGGCAACTGGGCCGCGACCCGGTCACCCAATTCGATCTCAGCCACCAACAACCGCCCTACCTCACCCAATGGAAATCGCCGAAAATCGAGTCCCAACCGGTCAATAGGCTCAAAAAACAAACCCTCCAGTTTGGTTTCAATTTGGCGGTCATAGATCACACCGATGTTTGACGGGGTGGATCCCAGGATCAATTTGCTAATTTCCGGCAGCTCCGCCAATAGATCAACCCCGTGGCGCACGACGCCAAAGGGAATCGGGTGTTCGCGGCCGCAAAGCGGACAGTGCAGGACCGTCCGGGCCATTTCGGCTGGGTCGAGGGCAAAGTAAGCGGAAAGGTCGGTGAATTCTCGCATCAAGATACTCCTATGACGGAATTTCAGGCTTCGGGCGGATAGACGGCTTCGGGGGCGTGGCGTTCTTTGGGCTGCTCGATGAATTCCAGCGTGACGCAGAGCTTATCCTCCGTGTCGAGGTAGGCATAATGCCCATCCCCGGCCAAACCGAAGCCCGACCCATCCTGAATGACCTCATATCCGGCCGCGCGGGCAGCCGTCACCGCCTGGGACATGTCCTCCACCTGCAGACCAAAGTGGTGGACGCCGTAACCGTGCTCCGCGATGAAATCCGCATAGATCGAATCCCCCGAAAGGGGCTGGATCAGCTCAAAGCGCATCGGGCCAGCCATGCTCAGACCAATCCGCATCTGATAGTCGGCATCCTTGCCGTAATAGGTCATCTCACTGCAAAGCGGCTTGCCATAGGTGAATATCTTCCAGGGGCCAACCCCCCAATCTTCGTAATAGTGCCGAATCGCTTCCATCAGGTCCGGCACCAGGATCGCAACCTGGAAGACGCCGTCCTGGAGGAATGGCAGGGGCTTGGCGGAGTTTTCGGTCATGTGAGGTTCCTTATCCGTGTTTTACTCAGCGAGCGCTTTAACTTCCCGCTGGATCAGGTCACCCGCTTCCAGCGCGAGCTGCTCAAGGTCATAGTGGGACTGCAAATTCATCCAAAATTCAGGGGACATCCCGAAGTAGAAGCCCAGGCGGAAAGCGGTGTCAGCCGTGATGGCGCGCTTGCCGTGCACGATCTCGTTGATCCGGCGGGGGTCCACATTGATATCCTTCGCCAGCCGGTATTGGGAGATCTGCATCGGGGAGAGGAACTCATCCAGAAGGATTTCTCCGGGATGAATACACATTTTCTCGCGGTTTTCTTTATTTTTCTCAGTCATCATGTTTCTTTCGGCTTCCCCTTCAACCCACTCCCCGTCAGGGTCAGCACGACGCGTTCCTCTGCACCGATCCGGTCCGACAGGCGCAGGTAACCCGCATAGGCCAGGGCGCTGGTCGGCTCAATGTAGTATCCGTGGTGAGCCATTACCGCTTGTGCGGCAGCGATCTCATCCTCCGAAACCGCCACGGCCAGCCCCCCGCTCTCATGCAGAGCCTGCAAAATACGGCGATCACGCACCGGGCGTGGGATCGCTGCGCCTTCCGCCAGAGTTGGTCCGGCCGGTGTCACCGCGGGAATCCGGTCAAGACCCGCTTCCCAGGCCCGCACGATTGGCGCGACCCGTTCCGCCTGCACGGCCACCAGCCGCGGCAGCTTTTCAATCAACCCGGATACCAGCAATTGTGAAAAACCAAAATACAATCCCAGGAATTGACCACCCTGCGCCGTCGGCAGGATGATCCAATCCGGTGCGCTGCGGCCTAACTGCTCCCAAAGCTCATAAGCCGCGGTAGTCTGCCCCGCCAGATAAGCGGGATTATAGGCATGAGAGGCATAAGCCCGACCCGGCCGGAGGGAAGCCTGCACGGCATCCGCCGCGGCCTGCCGCGGTCCGGGCACGGGTGTGACCGTGGCGCCGTAGACCGCGATCTGCCGGATTTTGGCCGGTGAGGTGGTGGCGGGGACAAAAACCTCCGCTTCCAGCCCAAACCGGGCGGCATGCGCGGCCAGGGATGCCCCCGCGTTGCCGGATGAATCCTCCGCCAGCGAGCTGGCCCCCATCGCGGCCAACTGGTTGACCATAGCATTCACCCCCCGGTCCTTAAACGACCCGGAGGGTGAGAGAAATTCCAATTTGAGGTTGATTTCACGTCCGGCGATGTTGACCGGCACCAGCGGCGTCCAACCCACGCCCATCGCACAGGATGGACTGTGAACATCCAGGGGCAATAACGCTCCATAACGCCAAATGCTGTAATCCGCCGGGTGGATCAGGTTGGGATCAAAACCGAACGGAAAGAGCGGCTCCCAGGCGCCGCCGCATTCACAGCGCCAACTTTCAAGCGTAAATTCAGCTTCAATCCCGCAGTCATTGCAGCGGACGCGCATCGGCCGCCTCCTAAAGCAGGGTCAGATCGGAGAGGAAACTCGTCCCGATCAGGGGCGGTTCCAACATGAAGTTCTCGGCAATCGTCGCGCCGACATCAGCGAATGTCTTACGGGTGCCGAGGTTGACGCCCCGCACCTGCGGACCAAAAACCAGCAACGGCACAAATTCCCGTGAATGGTCGGTGCTCACAGTGGTCGGGTCAACGCCGTGGTCAGCACTTACAATCACCAGATCATCCTGCCCCATCCGTTCACGGATGGCCGGGATGGCGTCATCAAAGTCTTTCAACGCCCCATAGTAACCCTGCGGGTCATTGCGGTGACCGAAGATCATGTCA
>CAYUSC010000108.1:0-9381 GCA_964447265.1 uncultured Candidatus Brevefilum sp. | reverse complement strand
GATGCCAACCATTCTGTTTGAAGATGAGAACCTGCTGGTCATCAATAAACCGGCCAGCCTGCTCTCCATCCCCGATGGCTACAATCCCGAACTTCCCTACCTTCAAAAGGTGCTGGAGCCTGAATTTGGTCGGCTTTGGATGGTGCATCGATTGGATAAAGACACCAGCGGTGTAATGGTGCTGGCGCGCGATCCGGAGACTCATCGCAGCCTCAACATTTCCTTTCGTGATCGTGAAATAGACAAGACCTATCATGGATTGGTCTGCCCTGTCCCGGAATGGACGGACTTTGTGATGGAACAGCCACTGAAAATCAACGCGGACCGCCGTCACCGGACCCGGGTAGACCCGGCCCAAGGTAAACCCGCCTGGACGCGCTGTGTCGTTCTGGATAAGTACGCCCTGGCTGCCCGGATGGCGATCACCATCAGAACCGGATTGACCCACCAGATTCGCGCCCACTTACGCGAGCAGGAATTAATCCTGTTAGGGGAAAATCTCTATCATGCCGGGCTGCCTGAACCGCCAATTTCCGCTCCTCGGGTCATGCTCCATGCCCGGGAGCTGACTTTCCAACACCCCGCATCCCACCAAACCCTGAATTTCACAGCGTCCTATCCCGATGACTTCCGGTCAGTCTATAACCTTATCCGTCACTCCAAAGATCCGGACGCAGGGATTTAATCGAAGCGACCTTATTGGCTCCCACCACCACATGATCCAACAGCGGGCATTCCAGAAGCTTCCCGGCCTCAATCAAGACCCGCGTCAGGTTGATGTCCTCCGGGCTGGGCGCTGGATCACCACTGGGATGGTTATGCACGATGATCAGGCTGGCCGCGTTATGCCGGATGCCCATTTTGAAGACCTCCACCGGCCGCACCGATGAAGCATTTAACGACCCACGATAGAGATGCTCGGTCCCCAGGTGGCGGTTACGCGAATCAAGCAGGATCACCCAGAGTTCTTCCTGCTCCAACGCCATCATCTGATATTGCACCAGGTTCGCCACGTCCTGAGGAGAACTGACCAGAACACGGTCATCCAGCGTCAAGGCATTGATCCGCCGGCCCAGTTCAATGGCGGCCTTGATCTGAGCCGCCTTGGCCTTGCCAATCCCATCCACCTGACAGAGTTCCCTGAAAGTTGTCCGATGCAGCCCCAGCAATCCGTTAAACTTCTGGAGGGTCTGCTGCCCAATTTGAACGGCATTGGCCCCTTTCATCCCCACCCGCAGCAGGATCGCCAGCAATTCAGCGTTCGTCAGCGCTTCCGGTCCTAATGCCTCCAGCCGTTCACGAGGGCGCTGTGATTCCTCAAAATCCATGATGCGATTAAGATTAGCTGGTTCCTGCATGGCCTTCCTCCCTGATAGCGGTAATCTGTTCACCCACCCATTTTCGAATAATTCACCATGTTATAATAACACTATCTAACAACAGATTTGGATATAAAAATGGAATTTGTCATCACGGAATATAAACACTGCGACCTGATGGAAATTTCCGGTCGAGTGGATAGTTATACCTCTCCCCAGATCAAGAACGCCCTGGAAGCGCTGATCGCTGACGGGCATTGCAAAATTGTGCTCAACCTTGAAGCGGTGACCTACCTCTCAAGTTCAGGGATGCTCACCTTCATCAACGCGCTCAAACACTGCCAACAAACCAATCAGGGGAAAATCGTCCTGGCTAACGTCCCACCGCAAATCTTTACCAACCTCGAGCTGGCGGGTTTTCACACCCTTTTTGAAATTTATGGGGACGTCCTGACGGCCGTTGGAAAATTCTGAGGTCTTGCGATGACAACCAGGAACTTCCCAGCCAATTTCAAGAGTCTCGCCAGCATCAGTGATTTCATCGTTAAGTCATCAGAGGATGCCGGGTTTTCCGCCAACGACGTTTATGCCATCCAAACTGCGGTGGATGAAGCCTGTTCCAACATCATCGACCACGCTTATGGCGGAGAAAACCTCGGAGAAATCCAAATCCAGGTGACCCAGGTTAAAAACGGGATCCAGATCGTTCTGCATGATGAAGGCGATCCCTTTGACCCCGATGACGTGCCCAGCCCGGATATCACCTCCCCCCTCGAAATCCGCAAAGAGCGCGGCCTGGGAATTTTCTTCATGCGCAAGTTGATGGACCGGGTCATCTTCGAATTTTCAAACCAGAAGGGCAACACACTCACCCTGATCAAGTACAAGGGAGCCTGATTTTGGCCCCCCAGAAAAGTTCCCAACAGCCTGCCGGCATGTCACCCAGTGGGATTCTTAACCTGGGCCAGACCCTGGCCGCTCATCCTGCATTGGAACGTCAAAAAGCGCTGATCCTGGATTATCTCAAGACCAATTTGAAATCAGAAGCCTTTCTTCAAATTGATCAGGCCTTCCTGCCGCTGGATGATTTCCGCACTACCCTTGAAACACCATTTGACCATACCAAAATAACCAAAGTTGAGGGAATCTCGGATGGAGATCAGTCCAACTGGCTGGCCGGACCAATGTCACATGGCCCAATCCAGATCGGCAGCCTGATCCTGCACCGGGAAAAGCCCTTCACAACATCCGAAAAGACAAAGCTGGCTGAAATTGGCGGCATCACAGGCACCTCACTTTATGCCACCCTGCAAACTATTCAGCGTGAGTGGCAGCAAAAGCAGCTCGAACTGGTGCAATCCGTCAGTGCGCAGATTTCCCAATTCAATGATCTGGACTCACTGACCGAAGCGATCACCCGGCTGGTGCAGGAGACTTTTGAATGGTACTATGTGGCCGTCTTCCTGATTGATGACGAAACTCAACGGCTTAAATTCAAAGCCAGTGCCTGCTCGGATGAAAGCGACCGGCCCGATTTTGAATCACCGGACCACCCCGGGTTCGCCCTCGGCGAGCACATGATTGGTTATGTCGCCGAAACCGGTCAGGAACTGGTCGCGCCGGATGTGACCCGCGAATCCCGCTATAAAGAAGTGGACTCGCTGGATGACACCAGGTCGGAGGTTGTCCTGCCGCTCTCCGTCACAGATACGATCTTCGGCGTTTTCGACATCCAATCCGACAGGTCTTATGGTTTCAATGATAATGATCTGATCGTCCTGAGAGCGCTCGCCGCCAACATCTCGATCGCGATCGAAAGCACCCGCCTGGTCCAAAGCCTCCAATGGGGCGCTGAACAGATGACCACGGTCGCCGAAGCCAGCCGTGCCCTGACTCAAATTTTAGATACGGACCTGCTTGTTCAACGGATTGTAGATTTAATCCACGAACGGTTTGGTTTCCAATTCGTTCACCTCTTTCTGGTCGACCCGGTCCAATCAAAAGTCATTTTTAAAGCCGGCAGCGGTGAAAGAAGCATCCGATTTGGCGATGCCCATGTCGCCTATGATCTGGACGCCAAAAAAGGTGTGATCCCCTGGGTGGTCCGTCATCGCGAAAGCAAACGGGTCAACGATGTGGAAAAAGAGCCACTCTACCGTAACACGCCTTTCGCTGAAGACCAATCCGGCTCGGAGCTTTCCATCCCCCTTCAATTTGGCGGCGAGGTCCTCGGTGTCCTCGATATCCAATGCGAAGACCGGAACGCTTTCACCAGCAACGATCAACAGTTGGTGGAAACTTTTGCGGATAACATCGCCATCGCCATCCGGAATGCCCGGCTTTACCGGTCGGAAAAATGGCGCCGCCAGGTCGCTGAAAGCCTGCGGGATGTCGCCAGTCTGCTCTCCAATAATGCCGCCCTTAATGATGTGCTCCAGGCCATTCTGGAACAACTCCACAAAAACCTGCCCTGTGATGTGGCCGGTATCTGGTTATTTGACCCCAACTCAACCGGGAACACACCGATTGAGGAACGCCGGCTCTATCTCGCGGCCTCATTAGCCGCAGATGGACTGGAATCGAAAGACCTGGGCGAGCTTAGTTTTCTGCCGGATGAGTGGGTGAAAAAAGCATTTCTGCAGGAAGAACCGACCATCCGCATGACGGATGAGACCATTGGCCCAATTGCCGCCCATTATGGATTCTCCAATGACTACTCTTCCATCGCCGCGCCGCTGCACACCGGCAACGAGATCCTCGGCATGTTGACCCTGATCAACCACCAACCGGGCCGTTATGGGATGGAATCCCAGAAGATCACCTCGGCTTTTGCCAGCTATGGCGCGATTGCCATTGAGAATACCCGCCTCTATGAAAACTCCCAGGAACAGGCCTGGGTCTCAACCATCCTCCTGCAAGTGGCGCAGGCGATTCAGTCCCAGACCAACCTGGATGAGCTGACCCAGACAATCGTCCGCCTGACGCCGATGGTGGCCGGGATCAAAGGCTGCGCCTTATTCCTGCGCAACACAGCCAATGATATTTACACCCTGCAGGCCATGTATGGCCTTGGTGAGAGCGGTGATGCCGCGGAAAACCTTCTTCCGCTTTCACTGCCAAATGCTCCCCTTCTGGCGGAATTGACCCTGACCCGCGAACCGCTGTTGGTGATTGACCCGGTGGAAGACCTGAACCTGCCGGAGCAACTCGAAAATGAAATCAAGGAAAAACCGCTGATCCTGTTGCCGATCATCGCCCATGACGATATCCTTGGAGCTTTTTTGTTGGCAAACGATCCAGTTCTGCCGGCCGTTTCAGATGGAAATCAGGTCATAAGTGAAGAACGGCTAAAGATCATCATGGGCATCATCCAGCAGACCGCTGTGGCGGTTGAAAATATCCAGCTTATGGAAGCCCGGCAGGAAGAGGCGTATATTTCCACCGTCCTCCTGCAGGCAGCCCAGGTCGTCGTAAGCAGTGCAGACCTGGTGGACACCCTCGATTCAATCGTCCACCTGATGCCCATTCTGGCGGGAATCGAATCCAGCGCAATCTATATGTGGAATCCCGAACAAAAAGTCTTCGTCCTGACTGAATCGACGGAAAAGACTTCCGAAGAGGAAGAGAGCCTGATCGGCACAACGTACACCCCAGGCGACTTCCCCATGCTGGACGTGGTCTATGAAAACGACCACCCAATCGTGTTCCCCTTTGTTGAAAACGTGCTGCCGCTGGAAGACTGGGACCTGGCTCTGCCGGATGAAGGTCAGACCGATCCCACCCCCGCTCTGGTCAGCCAGTTCCCCCTGTTGATGGGCTTCCCCCTCTCGGCCAAAGATAACCGCTTTGGTGTTCTGTTGGCGCTGGATCAAAATATTTCCGCCAATCGGGAACGCCGCTTTGAGCTGATCAATGGGATTGCCCAGCAGGTCTCGCTTGCCGTTCAAAACGACATTCTCAACAAAGAAATGCTGGATCGCCAGCGTTTGGAACGCGAATTCCAACTGGCCCGTGAGATTCAACAGACCTTCCTGCCCTCGCAGATCCCCCCAATGCCCGGCTGGGAGATGGATGTTCGCTGGAATACCGCCCACCAGGTTGGCGGTGACTTTTACGATTACTTCCTGCTGCCGGATGGCCGGCTGGCCGTTATCATCGCGGATGTCTCCAACAAAGGCCTGGCAGCCTCGCTTTATATGACCGTGACCCGCACGCTGATCAAAGCCGCAGCCCTCGAATCCACTTCACCGGCGCGCACTCTGGAACGGGTCAATGAACTGCTGTTGATGAATTCTCAAAATGGGCTGTTTGTGACCACCTTCTACGGTATGCTGGACCTGTCTTCAGGCATACTGACCTACACGATCGCCGGACATAACCCACCCCTCGTCATCAGAAAGCACAGTAACTCCGTGGAGGAGCTGGACAAAGGCGGCATCGCTCTGGGCGCGCTGCCGGATATCCACTTGGAAGACCGCACCTTGACGCTTGAATCAGGGGATTGCCTGCTGCTTTATACGGACGGCGTCACAGAGGCATTTAATAATGATGACCAAATGTATGGAACCGACCGATTGAAAGACTTGCTAAAATCCGTTTGTGGCGCTTCCGCTCACCGGGTGCTGGCCTGTTTGGATGAAGATCTGCAGGCCTTCCGTAAATCCGCCCCCCTCAGCGATGATACAACGATCCTGGCCGTTTGCCGTGAAAACTCACTGGCAGACCAAAACAGGAACGACGGTCTTGCGCAGGACTCCGTCAACGGTGCTGCCGAATAAGGCTTCCAGCAGCGGCGAGAGTCCATATCCCCCCATCACAATACAATCGGCGTTCTCATCCTGCGCCGCCTTGAGGATCACCTCACTGATCATGCCGAGATTCCGGCGCAAGGTGACATGTTTACACATCTCGCCCAGATAATCCTTGGCTTCCTTCAACAGCGCCTGACCTTTATCCTTATTATCGTTCACCACCAGAACAGAAACACATTTCCCATATTTCGCTGCAAGATACGTGGCGATATAAAGCGCCTCTTTTCCCTTTTCGCTGCCATCATACGCCAGCAGCATCTTGTCGAATGTTGTGACCTGATTTCGAACCATCAGAATTGGTTTGGGACACCAGCGAACTATCGTACGGATTCCCGATCCCAAACGCGGAAAAATCTTGGCTACCGGTGGGTGACTTAAGCGGATCACCACCAGGTCATTGACGCGCGAGCGCTGGATGATCGTCTCGGCAATCGAACCAACGGTGTGGACCAGATTGCCATTGATTCCGGCTTGCTGGACCCGTTCGGAGAAATGCCTTTCCATCTCATCCCATTCGGCCGTCTCGTTCTCACCCTCCGGTACGACCACCAGCCCTCGGACATCCGAATTTTCCATCTCAGCCAACCGAAGCGCCTGATCCAATGCCAACCAGCTCTTTTGTTTACCGCTCAATGCAACCAGAATATCCATGAACAGGGTCGTCCCGCGGTTATCCCGCAGGTCACGGGGGTTGATCCGGACGGGGTGGTTATTTTTAGAGCCGGGCATTTTTTGGCCTGTTTTTGTCATAAAATTTCTTAGCAGGCCGCTGCCTTTTTTACTCTGCACCTCAATTAAATCCGAAGCCGCCTTATCCGCGCGGATCGGCCAGCCAATTTCATGCTGCATATAGGTTTGGTGATCGAGGATCCAGAGATAAAGGTCTGTTTCCGTCCGTTCCGGGAATTCCTGAAGAATGCCCTGATCTCGAATGATCCTGACCACAGGAAGATACACTTTTTCGTACCAATCGCGCACGGCTTCATCCCAGGGAATTTCCCGGGATTGTTCGATGCCCATATAGTAGCGGTGGACTTTGATATGCTCCACCAGGGTGCTGTAGAGGCCGGGAAAGGTTAGCTGTAAATTCACGTCCGGAAGGATGCGGTCCGTCTGGGTTTCCACCAGAAAATCTGCATACTCCTCTTTAAGAATGATATCTTCGGGCTTGTCTTCCGGTGACAACGGGACTTTGGGCCGAATCTCGGTCACATAAGCCTCCACCATCTTCAATCCCATTTCCTTGGCGATGGAAACCCGATGATTGCCATCCAGAACGAAATAGGCGTCGCCTAATTTATAGACGCGAATCGGCGGCAGTCCCATGCTGCCCGGAGAGGTCATGATCGCTTTAACGGAAGCCCAACGCTGGCGGTCCTCATCATGCAGCGGCAGGAAGTTATGATTGAAATCCTGATAACGATTGACGCTGCCCACGATGGCATCAACCGGGATTTCCATCAACCCCTTGGATGAAAAGCCGGTGGCATGCAGCCGCTGAGTGATCTCATCATAAGGCAGCAACCTATCGGTCTTGCCGGTGATCAGCCCCCATAATCTTTGGAGTTCCGCTTTAGAGCGTGCTTTTCGAAAATCCTCCAACGCATTATTGTATTCAATCGGGCTTCTGGAATCAGGCATGTCGTACTCCAAATTTACTTGAATTAATTATCTTTCCAGCCCCAATCTTACTGATTATCCCAAATAATCTCAAGATATGTGAACCATCATCATTATATAATATTGCATCAAAGTTTTGATATATTGCAATTAAGGTAATCGTTAACCCCCTGTTCATCAACGTGATCTGGGTCAATAAACGCCGCCTGGACCGAAGTATCAAGTCAACCAAGCTCATTATCCTGTTGGGTCAATCGTCCCGATTTCAAACATGCTATAATCTTCAAGAATGTAAACTCATTCATGACAAAAGATCCACTGACCCACTAACGACAAAGAGATCCATGGCAGAGACCTCACCTTCGACAAAACTGACAAACGCTGAAAAATTGGATTACCTGGTTATCGGACACGTCACGGCAGACCTGACGGATTCAGGCCCGGCCCTGGGTGGAACGGTGACATTTTCCGGGCTGACCGCTGCAGCCATGGGCATGAAGACCGGAATTGTTACAGCCTTCAACCCCGATCTGGACACTTCCTCCCTTGCGCCTTTATGGGTCAGGAACATTGGCAGCCTGGAGACCACGACCTTTAAAAATATCTCGGATGGCGTTCACCGCACGCAGTTCCTCTATGAAAAAGCCAGACCGATCAAGGCTGAAGATATTCCCGGTTTCTCTAACCCACCCGAGATTATCCATCTCGGCCCTGTTGCCAATGAGGTGGATCCGGAGATCCTGGCCGCATTCCCCCATAGTCTGAAATGCCTCACCCCCCAGGGATGGTTCAGGGATACGGACGCGGATAACCATGTCATCCCAAAAACCTGGGAGGAAAGCGAATACGCTCTGGGATTGGCGGATGCTGCGGTGATCAGCGTGGAAGATGTACAATATGATGAAGAGATCATCTCAAAAATGGCAAGTGAGATTCCCATCTTCGTCGTCACAGAAAATTATCGCGGTGCCAGAGTATATTGGCATAATGATGCCCGCTTCATCAAAGCACCTAAGGTAAAATTAGTGGATGATACCGGTGCTGGCGACATTTTCGCCACAGCTTTCTTTTACCGGTTCTGGTCCACTCGGGACCCCTGGGAGGCGGGCCGTTTTGCGGTGCAAATCGCCTCAGCTTCCGTCTCACGCCCTCGGTTGGAGAGCATACCAACCCCGGCAGAGATCGAACGGGTGAAGACTGAGATTATTGATTTCTAAAGGAAAACTTATGGGTTTGGGCAAAATCTATACCATCGTCAATCAAAAAGGCGGAGTGGGAAAAACCACCACCGCCATCAACCTCGGCGCTTACCTGGGCTATTTCGGCCAGCGTGTGCTGATCGTGGATATTGACCCGCAGGCGAATGCCACCGCCTGCCTGGGTGTTGAGAAAAACACCATTGAGGGCGGCACTTATGAGGTACTGATTGGCGCCCAGCCCATTCTCTCGCAAATCCTGCATAATCCTCGCTTTAAACTCTCCTTGCTGCCTTCTTCGCCTGCCTTGGCTGGTTCGGAAATTGAGTTGATCGACCTGCCGGAAAGGGAATTCCGGCTGCAACAAGTCCTCGAGCCGATCCGTTACCGGTACGACTATATCCTGATCGATTGCCCGCCATCCCTGGGTCTGCT
>CAYUSC010000107.1:0-9401 GCA_964447265.1 uncultured Candidatus Brevefilum sp. | reverse complement strand
CAACGGATCACCAGTTTTGGCCGTTATGTGACCAATAAATTCGCCGTCAAAGATGAAAATGGTATGGAGCAATATTTTGATGGTATTGCCGCTGATAAGCGAGCAAAAATCCTGGATACGATCTTGCTGATTTATGAATGTGAAGGCACTGAAAGCGAAATTAAGGAATGGTTTAAGACAATCAATATTGCCGGCATCCCCCTCAATGATCAGGAACTCCTAAATGCCGTCTATTCAGGGCCATTCGTCACCCTTGGAAAGGCAGAGTTCAGCAATAGCCAAAATGCCAATATCCAAAAATGGAGCGCCTATATCAAAGGCAGTGTGAATCGGCAGGAATATTTAGAATGTGCGCTAGATTGGGTGAGCAGGGGCAATATCGGCAATTATATGAGCCAACATCGTTATGATAACAACATAACGGAGTTGAAGACTTATTTCAATAGCGTTATAGATTGGGCTTCAAGGGTATTTAGTGATGTTGAAGATGAAATGCGCGGTCTGGAATGGGGTCGGCTTTACGAAGAGTATCATAATAGCCCTTACAATCCCACCAAGGTTTCTGAAGAAGTACAAAAACTATTAGGCGATCCCTATATCCAAAATCATAAAGGCATTTTTGAGTATATCCTTGGTGGTTCAACCGACACTAAATTATTAAATGTTCGCGTATTTGATGATGCAACCAAGAAATCTGTTTACACAAAACAAACTACTTCGGCAAAAACCAAAGGGTTATCCAACTGTCCACTTTGCGCCATTGGAAACGACATCAACAAGAATAAAATTTGGAGTTTGAGTGAAATGGATGCCGACCATGTGACAGCCTGGAGTAAAGGTGGCGCAACGGATATTAAGAACTGCCAAATGCTCTGTAAGACACATAATCGGGCAAAGGGAAATCGGTAATTCGATCCAAAGATCGCCTATAACCAACTAACCCTAAATAAAAAACCCGCGCTCTCGCGCGGGTTTCCTCTTTTCAATGGCGGGGAGGGAGGGATTCGAACCCTCGGTTGAGCTTTCACCCAACAACCACTTAGCAGGCGGCCCCGATCGTCCACTCCGGCACCTCCCCATGCTTATGCTGCTGTAAAATGTCCCTCCAAAGAAAAACAGGCGGAGGGAGAGGGATTCGAACCCACGGTGGGCGCAAACCCACACCTGTTTTCAAGACAGGCGCCATAGTCCACTCGGCCATCCCTCCAGAGAGTAGAATTCTAACATTAATCACGGGGTCGGGCAAGGTAAATGAAAGCGTGGAATCAAAAAGGGCGCCTTCCCTGGCGGGGTGCGCCCTCGTTTTTCAGTTTTGCCGACCTACTGGTCAGTTCTCGTAGGCGTTCAAAATCACCTGGAATTTTCCCAAATCCTTGGATTGATAGACGGCTTCAAAGGCCTGCACCATCAGCTCCGAGATCTTGATGTTGGGATATTTCGCCGCTGCCAGCCCCACCGCGCCGATCGAAGCCTTGAGGGGGATGGTCTTATCGTCACCCACCGGGATGCTGATCTTGCTGATCCGTTCATGCACCCGTTCCAAAACGGGCTGGAACTGGATCTTGGAGGGCATGGTAAAGTAGATCATAAATTCGTCCCCGCCGATCCGGCCTGCGCCGTCGTAACTGCGGGTGGAGATATTCAGCGTGCGTGCCAGCTCGATCAGGCATTGATCGCCCACCTCGGTGCCGTATTGCTCATTGATCTTCTGCATATCGTCAATATCCACGATGGCGATCCCAAAATACAGCTTGGTGCGCTTGGCCCGGGCCAGTTCCTCATCCGCGCGTTCCAAAACCGCCCGCCGGTTGAACAGCCCGGTCAGGGAATCGATTGTCGCCAGAACTTCCAGCCGCTCATTCAATTCCTCCACCTTGATGTTCCTGCGCTGCAGCGAACGCTGGAGGCTGGCCAGCTCGTTATTCAGCCGGGAGAAATTGGTGCCATCGGCTACCTGGTCCTCCGGCACGGGGAAGAAGATCGAAGCGGATTTGTTCTCGTTGACTTCGAGATCGAAGAAGAAGGATTCGAGCGGCTGATCCGAAATCCGGACGACCACCAGCTTTAGCCAGGAGAGGACGGAGCAATAGACGTTGCTGTAGGGAATCGGCATCATCGGCCAAAGCTCCCAATTCATCACAGCCCGGTCCGTCTCGCAGGTATCAAATAGAAGCTGCAGCTTGCCGAGTGATTTGTCGTTGAAGATGTCCCGCAGGTTCTTAATTTCCGTCCAGGAGCAGAGCCTCAGCCCATCGGACATGACATACTCAAGGTCCTTCCGGCGGTCACAGATAAAGGTGGAAACATTTGCTGAATTCATAATTATCCTCGTAATTCCGGGTAATGCCGCTGAATAAAGGAAACTAAGGGTCCAATCATGGGAACAGGTAATGATTTAGCTTTGTTTTTATAATCCCAGAACAAGACAGAATTTACGATATGCCCCATGGTCAATGTCACTGGCGGACATGAGATATAACAATGCACTGAAATATCTCAACGAGCGGTGATGATTGCAGGTCTGTTTAGTGAGGTCTACCTATCATTATAAATCAAACCACCCTCATTTAATTCTAGTTTAATGATCAATTTCAAAATTTGGATATGATTCAGGCAAATTTCTACGGGGTTTGGGTGAACAAAGGCTCGCCGGGTATCACCGTTGCGGTTGGCATTGCGATGCTCTCCGTGACGGTTGCGGAAGGAGTGGCGGTGACATCCTGGCGGTTGGTCCACAAACGCAGCACGGCCAACGCGCTGGCAAGTAAAAAGCTCAAAACAGCCAGGATAGTGATGCAGCCCATAATCCATTTCCGCTTGCGGGCGCCCTTCGGCTTACCCAAATTGCGGGGCGCTTCCAGCAGCACCACGGTGATGTTATCATGTCCGCCCCGTTCGTTGGCCATGCCGATCAAGACCTCCGGCACCCTGCCCAACTTCTTGTGCAGGATCACATCCCGGATGGCGTCGTCGCTCACCAGGTCCGTCAGCCCGTCACTGCAAAGCAGGATGATATCCTGCGGCAATAGCTGCAACCCCTGATTGGCCAGGGCCGCCTCATCGTCCTCGCCTTCAAAGAACCATAACCTGAAATCCGGTTCCGAGGGCTGTTTGGAGCCTAAATAACGCCGGATGATATGGGCGTTGGGATGTCCATTGCCGGTCTCTTCGGTGATGATCCCGGCATCCATCGCCTCCTGGATCCAGGTATGGTCGGTGGTGAGCTGAATGAAAAGCCCCTTCCGCAGCAGATAGATCCGGGAATCCCCAAGGTTAGCCGTATAGAGTCGATCCCCGATCACCCAGGCGCAGGCGCAGGTTGCGCCCATCCCGGCCCGGCCGTGATCCGCCTGGCTGGCTACATAAACCGCCTGGCCGGCATTCACAATCGCTTCTGAGAGGGTTTCAATGGGGTGGCTGCCTTCGCTGGCGGCAACGGCGTCCGTGATCAACCGGACCCCCATTTCCGCGGCGACTTCCCCGGCGCGATGGCCGCCGATCCCATCACACAGCACCGCCAGAACCGATGGCTCGAGTTCCGGCCCCGCCGCATCAAACGCGGTCACACCAAAACGATCCTCATTTTGTTTCCCGGAAATCCCGGGATGGCTCTCCGCTGCAACACGGAGGTAGGCATGCTCAGTTTTGATCATAGAAACGGCTCGTATTGTTCCACGGAGGCTTTACGGGAGGCCTCATCTGTTTTTATTGTAAACCGAAAGCCCATTTCTCCAAAATATACCAGGTCGCCCGGCAGAACTTCGACCGGTTCCATCCCCACCGGTTGAGCGTTCAGCCATACATCGGAGCCGCCGCCCACGCCGTGCAGCCAGAAATGGCCTTCCAACTGGTTCAGCCAGACCCTTTCGATGTGCCAGCGTCCTTCGATCAGGTAAGGCGATTCGGCTTCCAGGTCGTCCGGCAGGACAAACCTGGCGCGGGTGACGGGGATGACGCCCGGGTCTTCCATCCCCAGCAGAGACTGGGCCGGGACAAGGTAAGCCAGCGGGGTCTTTTCCGCCGGATTCATTGGTTTGATTGCCAGCCCGTCCTCACTCACAACATCGACCCGTGGATGGGCTTCCTGATATTTTCCAATCGTCTGACGCACCTGCCAATATACAAACAGAAGGACGGATAACGCCGCCATCACGCCGGCCGCAATCCCGCCCGCTTTTTGCCAGTCAAAGCCCGGCTGTGCCTCAGGGGTGATGATCTTCACTTCCACCGGAAAGGCAATCGTCTCAGCCGTCAATCCCAATTGGTCGGTGATTTGCACCTGAATGAAATGCTCGCCGGATTCCTCATACGCTTCCAAATCCCAACTGAAGGCGTCATATGGCTCTTCATTATTGATCGCCATCGTGACCCCATCAACCAGCAGCCGGCTTGATTTCAAAGAACGCCTGTGACCATCCGGGAACTGAACCAGGATCTCAATCTCCTGCGATTGAGGTTCCAGGGTCTGAGCCTCTTCAGCGCCAACCCAGGTGCGCTCAATCAGGATTGGCGGGGAAAGCAGCATCGGGTTGGGCGGCAACACTTCCAGATAGAACGGCTGACCTTCCCCTTCCACAAGGGTGCCGCCGAGGTCCACCGCCACGCCCAGGGTGTAGGTCCCGGTCTCATTCAAATTCGAGGTATAGGTGACGCTTTCCACCCGGCCCAGCGCTGAATGCAAGTCATTCAGATTGGGGATTCCTTGCGAACCGGTATAGAGAAGGAACTCGCCGCCCGTATTGGCAGCCAGGGCCACCAGCGCGCCGCCCTGGTCATTATTCAAATAATAGCTGTCGCCCACCATCCAGACATCCACCCGGATGCCCAGGTCGCGGGCTGTCACGGTTAGTGCGTTGAGCGATTCGATCTGATCCGATTCCGGCGGCGGGGTGATATAGAGGATCGCCTGATTGACGCCAAAATCGAGGGATTCGCTCTGCATGGCTTGAAGCGCCAATTGCAGGCTGGTCAGGTCCGGCTCCATCAATCTGAAATTAGGTTGATATTCCTCCAGCCCGTTCAGCCAGACCCGGGACGTGGTCGTCCGATCCACCTGAATGCCCTCACTGGTGACCAGCGACCAGGCATCCTCGCCTTTCAAAGTGCTGCCGCGTGCCCAGTCGGCCAGGGCAGCGCTCAATTTCTCATAGCGGGAAACACCCGAATCATCCCGCAGGTCCATTTCACGATTGCCGTTAATCACCAGGGCAAAATGGATCCCGCGGTATTCATCAATCAGGTCATCCACCGGCAGGGCTTCCCCATTCTCGATCACCTGCACCTGATCCGCGCCATAACCGCCCAGGGGCTGTCCGTTGGCATCTAGCGCCTTGAATTCAAATTCTATCGTTGGAAATGTGGTGAGGTCGGGGGATTGCACGGCAACCGTTGCCGCGAATTGCGCGTTGGCAGTTGGGGCCGCCCAGGTTATCAGAAGGACAAGCAATAAACCGACGATCGGGAATGCTATCCATCGCCGGGATAGGAAAACGCCAGGGACATAACCATGCCCCTGGCGATCATCTTCATTCAATGAATTCGGCAGCGATGCTGTTTTATTCATAGCCCTATTTTATTACGGTTTTTCTTTTTTCTCCTTAGGCAGGGCGATCACTTCAGGTTCCAATTCGGTCCGGGCGGCAATCCGGCGATAGGTCAGCGTCCAGGCGGAAAGGATATAGGCCTTTAACACCCCACCCAGAAGGATAACAAACGGCAGAGCAATCGCGAACAGGATGATGGTCAGGGTCATTCCGGTACGAGCAACTTCATACCCGCTCGAGGCAATATTGATGATCACCGGGAGGAAGCTCAGGAGAATCGGGATAGCCAACACTAAACCAACCAGCGCGCCGCCAACACCAAGGATCAGGAACATGATGGCAACATCGCCAAGGTTCTTGATCAGCAGTTTCCAGGCCCGTTTGACGGCATCCATAATCCCCAGCCCTTCATCAATGATGGCAATGGTGGTAAACCGGACCATGGTATTGATGAACCAGCCCACCGGGATCAACAGGATTCCCGCCAGGAAGAAGGTGCAAACCGTCAGGATTATGATGGGTACGATCAGAATCAGGCCGAGGATGAACCCGCCCAAATTCACGATTACCGTCAGAAGCAGCACCCGCCAGAAATATGGCTTGAGTCCTTTGAAGATCGCGCCAAAAGAAAGCGGCTTATCCTCTTCACTTGCCTCATCAGCCATCCCGGTACCTTTAACCACACCGGTCGTCCCCAAAGTTCCCAACAAAAGAGAAAGGAACGAAATCACAAGGATCAGAGCCAGGAAACCTACGCCGATCAACACCCAGATCCAGGGTTGGATATTCGCCAGCGAATCAAAGAATTGTTCGAAGGAATGCTGAGCCTCCGGGCCAAAGAAACTGGGAGCGTCCTGATAATTGCCGGTTCGTGCCGGCATATCGTAACTGCTGCTTGCCCGGCCGCCGCCCCCGCCACTCGCACTGCAGCCTGCTAGGATGCCAAACAACCAGAGGATCTTATGCTTCCAAACCGTCTTCCAGGCTTTAGATAAAATCTCTCCAAAATTCATAATGATCTCCTTTTATTGATTAAACTTTCACTATGTAAATAATTCCATCATTAATAATTATAGTGGGATTCGATTTTCTAACCCAATATAATCTATTGAATCAAGATGACGGCAGCCTATCAAGGAGCTATCAAATTGATTAAAAGCATCTAAAAATTGACTCCAGGGGTTGGTTTTGTTAGTATTAGGACTCAGGCACTTCTATATCCATAATCTTATTCCTGAGCCAATTACCGGTACCCTCAAAATCGCTCAATTGAAGCCTTCTCAACCTGGCCGCCCCAATCAGGACAAGCGTTTTGATGGACAAACCGAAACACGAAGCTGAACTCATTTTCCTCTTCAAACAAATCTGGAAGTGGGATAAGGGCATGTATCTTTCCATGGCCCTCTATACCATTTTCTTCAGCCTCACACCCCTGATCGCCATTTATGTCCCCAAACTGATCATCGATTCCCTCCAATCGCAAGATTGGCAGCGGATTCTGTTCATCGTCATCGGTGGATTCGTCCTGTCGGCTTCCTGCGCCTTTATGACCGAGTTTCTGCGGGGCAATTACCGGATGCGCTTCAACGCCGTCCGCTATAAGCTGATCGAGCAATTAAATCTGACCACCATGACGATGCCCTACCCACTGACGGAAGATGCGGATATTCTGGACAAACTCCGCACCATCTCCCAAACGCTGCTCAACCCCCATGCCGGGGCGGGTGGGATCATGGAGAAACTTCTCTCGATCTTTGGCAGTATTGTCGGCGTGATTAGCCTGGTCGCTGTGATCTCCACCCTCAATATCTGGGTGCTGCTGGCCTTGCTGGTCACCATTTTGGCGACCTACACCCTCAGCCTCAAGGCCGGTCAATATGAGGAACAACGCGGAGAAGCCTATCACGGCGCTTTTCGCCGGCATTACTACACGACTGAGACCTCTGTGGACTTCCGCTTTGGCAAGGACATCCGGATGTACCAATTGGGCGGACTCCTAAAAGCCAAGCGGGATGAGGCGGCCGCGAATGCGATCACCATCAGTAAAGCGATCGCCAACAAAAAATTCGGCAGTGAACTGGTTATTGCCGTGATCGGTTTGCTTCGCGATTTGCTTATTTATGGTTATATCACTTACAGTCTGCTGCGGGGTGAGATCAGCGCCGGTGATTTCTTCCTCTATACCGGCGCGGCGACCACAGTCGTCTTTTGGCTCAGCGAGACCATGCGGGATTTCAGCTTTATTCAGGTCCAGCGCAGTTACGTCCGCAAGTATCAGGATTTCATCCGGGAAGCTCGCATCCCGGAGGACAGCGGATTGCCGGTTACGGATTTTCTTTCCGGCTTTGATATCGAGTTTCAGGATGTTTCTTTTTCGTACCCGGGGTCGGATAAGCTGATTCTGGAACACCTGAACCTCAACATCCCCTATGGGGAGCGGCTGGCACTGGTGGGAGAGAATGGAGCAGGTAAAACCACCATCGTCAAACTGCTCACTCGCCTATACGAACCCACCTCTGGCCAGATCCTGCTGAACGGCCGCAATATTCAGGATTATGACTATACAGGTTATCAAAACCTGATCTCCACCATCTTGCAGGACGCCAAAGTATTCCCCTTTACCCTGGCGGAAAACATCGCCATGGAAACGGATATTGATGCCCAGCGGCTGGACGCTACCATCAATCATTCCGGGCTTCAGTCGCTGGTCGGGTCTCTTCCCGATGGCGCAGAAACCTGGCTTCTCAAGATCCTCAACGAAAACGGGATTGACCTCTCCGGCGGGCAGCGCCAGAAGATGTTCCTGGCAAGAGCGCTCTACGAGAATCGCCCTTTCATTATTCTGGATGAACCCACTGCGGCGCTGGACCCCCTGGCGGAATATGAGATGTACCAGTCCTTCGACCGGACGATTGAGGATCGATCGGCGATCTACATCTCCCACCGCCTTTCCAGCACCCAGTTCTGCGATCATATCGCCTTCCTGGAACATGGGCGAATCACGGAATTTGGCACCCACCAATCCCTGATTAAACAGGGCGGCTCGTATGCCGAACTTTTCGAAATCCAGGCGCAGTATTACCGGGATAAAAAAGTGGCCGAGGAAGGGGGACGCAATGCGGAAGAATGCTAAATTGCTGATCTTTATCCTCAAGGCCATCCATGGCTATTCCAAGACCTTTTTACCCGTATCGCTGTTCATCGCGCTGGTTCAGGGCGTATCGCCTCTGGTCAATATTATTGTGCCCAAACTGATTATTGATGAGTTACTGGGCGCCCAGGACATTCACCGGCTGATCCGGCTTGTCGCGTTATTAGCTGGTATCAACCTGCTGTTGAAGCTGATCGAAACCGTCCTGACCCGAAACAGAACCATTGATATGGATTATGTCCAGTTAAAGGTGGAACAAAACCTGGCGAACAAATGTCTCAATCTGGCTTATGAAGACATCGAAAAGAAATCCGTTCTGGATCTCAAGGAACGCGCCCTGCAAGGCATCTATAATTTTTATGAATTAGTGAATTTGATCGGCACTGCCGCCAAGTCCCTGATCTCACTCACCACCCTGGTCGTGCTGCTGTTCACCTTCAATGGCTGGCTGATCCCAATTCTGACCGGTCTGACCCTGCTGAACAGCATTGTCTATAAACGCATCGCAAATCTCCGCTACCAGGACTCGCTGATCTCGATCCCATCCAACCGGGCCTTTTCCTATTACGGCCGGCTGGCCAGCGACTTCTCTTTCGGAAAAGACATCCGCCTTTCTCATTCTGCAAAATTCCTGCTGCACAAAGCTTCCGTCTATTTACAGGAAATTGTGGACATTTACAGCAGACAATATGACGAGATTGCCAAAT
>CAYUSC010000106.1:0-9529 GCA_964447265.1 uncultured Candidatus Brevefilum sp. | reverse complement strand
GTCAATATCGAGAATGCCGTTTACCCGGTGACGATTTGCGCCGAACGGGTCGCAATCTTCAAGGCGGTTTCGGAAGGTGAGAAATCCTTCTCAACTCTGGCAGTGGTGACCAAAAATGGCGGCACACCCTGCGGTTCCTGCCGCCAGGTGATGGCGGAGTTCAATCCGCATGCGCTGGTGCTGATCGCTAACGTTAAGGGCGAGCTGGTTGGAGAATATCGAGTGCACGAATTGCTGCCATCCGCTTTTGGTGATGGCGACCTTGAAGAAGCGCGCGAATAGACCGAAAATTTGTTATGATTAAAGCGCATGAGCGGAATGCCGGCATGCGCTTTTTTTGCCCCTATTGGAGAGCAGGCTGAGGATGTCTCCCCGAGAAATCCGTTCCTATCGCACCCAGGCCATTATCCTGGGCCATATCGAATACGGCGAAGCTGACCGCATTCTGAAGGTTTTCACCTTCCAGAAGGGTAAGATCACTGCGATTGCCAAAGGTGTCCGGCGGATCCGGTCTCGCAAGGCGGGTCACCTGGAGCCTTTCACGCGGGTGACTCTGCTTTTGGCGAAGGGCCGTAATATGGATATCGTGACCCAGGCTGAGACGGTGGATAATTATCCGGGTTTGCGAACGGACCTTCAGCGGATCGGCTATGCTTCTTATGTGGTGGAAGTGTTGGATAAATTCACCTACGAAGAAGGGCAGAATATTGCCATCTTCCGTTTGCTGGCCAATACCCTGAAACGCCTCGAAGAGCACCCTCACCCAACCACGGCCGTGCATTTTTATGAATTGCGCTTGTTGGATTTGGTCGGTTTCAGACCCCAACTCTTTGAATGCGTGGATTGTGGGAAGCCAATCCAGGCTGTGGACCAGTTCTTCTCACCCCTGGTGGGTGGGGTGGCTTGCCCCCAATGTGGAAAGGCGCGCCAGGAGGCCTGGCCGATCAGCGTTGATACCCTGCGTTATTTCCGCCATCTCCAGCGCTCCAATTGGGAGCAGGTGGAAGGGATCGTCATCCCTGAGGCCGTGGAACCTGCCCTGGCGGACTTGATCCAGCGCTATATTTCATATATTCTGGAAAGAAAGCTCAATTCACCGAATTTCATCAAGGAAATCCAAAGGAATAATCAGACAGGGGAAAATTAAAACTCTGGTGGTCGTCCACTTTGTATTGCGAATCGAATTGGAGACCAGATGCTGGAAAAGGAGTTTGAAATGAAAAAGCCTTCCAAAAAGGCCCGGACTGTTTTAAGAGTGCTTGGCATTGTCGCTTTCGCCCTGTACATCCTGTTCCTCATTGGGGAAGGTATACCGATGGTTAGTGGGGCCAGTTTTGCAGAAACCTCGGTCTATCTGCTGTTCCTCATATTTGTCTTAGGGTTCATTTTCCTTTGGAAGAATGAACTTGTCTCGGGCTTGATCCTGATGATCTGGCATGTGATCCAATGGTGCCTCGTCATTTGGGTATGGCCGGATGGCGATATGACGCTGATTATGGGGCTGCCAATCGGGATCCTGGGCCTGTTTCTATTCATTCATGGGTTATCCAAACGCCGCTCGACCGTAACAGGTGAACAGTCCAGAACTTTTTTCCACTGTGGAGGAGAGTTCACCTGTTAACGGACGATGTGCGAAATTTCTAAGGGGTTTTAGGGTCTGCTTTGGCTTGAGATTCAAAGGCGGATGGTATAATGAAGCGGTTATATCGCAAATGGATTTGAATCCATTTGGATGTCATTATTGAGATTTTATCGGAGTAGAAAATTGATGAAGAAAGCGCTTGATTTCCAATCGATCATGATGACCTTGCAGAATTTCTGGGCTGAACGGGACTGCCTGATCTGGCAGCCTTATTACTCCCAGGTGGGCGCGGGGACGATGAACCCGGCTACGTTTTTACGCGTGCTGGGGCCGGAACCCTGGAAGGTGGCTTATGTCGAACCTTCCATCCGCCCCGATGACGGCCGCTATGGCGACAACCCCAACCGCCTGCAGCAGTTCTACCAATTCCAGGTGATCCTCAAACCTGATCCGGGGAACCCGCAGGAGGTCTATCTGGATTCCCTCAAGGCTCTGGGCATTGACCCGGCCGAACACGATATCCGCTTCGTTGAGGATAATTGGCAGCAGCCCGCGATCGGCGCCTGGGGGCTGGGTTGGGAAGTCTGGCTGGACGGTCAGGAAATCACCCAGTTCACTTATTTCCAGCAATGCGGCGGCTTGGACCTGGACCCTGTTTCGGTTGAGATCACTTATGGCCTGGAACGGATTGCAATGGTGCTGCAGGGCGTCCGGCATTTCAAGGACATCCAGTGGAGCCCGGAACGGACCTATGGCGATGTGAATTTGATGGGCGAGCGCGAACACAGCGCCTACTATTTTGACCTGGCTGATGTTGAGGGCATGCGCACCCTTTATGACATTTATGAGAAGGAAGCCGTGCGGGCGATTGAGAAGGGGCTGGTGCTGCCAGCGCATGATTATGTGCTCAAGACCTCCCACACCTTTAATATCCTCGATACCCGCGGGGCGGTGGGCGTGACCGAACGGCAGGAGCTCTTTGGTCGCACGCGTGACCTGGCCCGCCGGGTGGCGGAAACTTATGTAGCCCAGCGCGAACAGGCGGAATATCCCTGGCTGGCGGATGAAAAGGATGCCGGCACGGTGGCCGTGACTGCGCAGCCAAAGGAAGTTACTACAGCTAAAGCGCCCTTCCTGCTGGAGATTGGCACGGAAGAACTGCCGACCGGCGACCTGGCGAGTGCTCTGTCGCAGCTTGAAAAAGCTATTCCAGCCTTGTTGGACGGCCTGCATTTGGATCATGGCGAGATCAAAGTACTGGGTACCCCCCGGCGTCTGGTCGTTTCCGTGAAGGACATGGCTACCCGCCAGCCCGACCAGAACCTGGAAGTGAAGGGGCCGCCTGCGGACCGGGCATTTGACGCCAATGGCAACCCCACCAAGGCAGCCGAAGGTTTTGCCCGCAGCAAGGGGATTGATGTATCCAATCTGGTGGTTGAATCGATCGACGGCGGCGAATATGTCGTTGCCCGCGTGGAGCAGCACGGACAGCCTGCAATGGACGTCCTGAGCGCCGCGCTGACCGACCTGGTAGCCGGAATTAAATTCGGCAAGTCCATGCGCTGGAACGAAAGCGGCGTGGCTTTTTCCCGTCCGATCCGCTGGATGATGGCCTTGCTGGATGGGGAAGTGGTGCCTTTCGCTTATGGTGGTTACCAGAGCGGCCGGGAAACCCGGGGACTGCGTTTTGTGGACCCCGAGCACTTCGATGTGGCTTCTCCCGAGGATTATTTCCAGAAGATGGCCGCCCAGGGGATCATCTTGGATCCCGCAACGCGGAAAGCGACGATCCTTGAACAAGCCGCCGCCATCGCCGAGAGCGTGGGCGGTCATGTGCCGGAGGATGCCGGTCTTTTAGAGGAAGTGACCGGCCTGGTGGAAGCGCCAACCGCCTTCCTGGGCAAGTTTGATGCCTCCTATCTGGATGTGCTGCCGCCGGATGTGTTGATTTCCGTGATGCGCAAGCACCAGCGCTATTTCGTGGTGGTAGATGCCGATGGCAATCTGATGCCCTATTTTATCGGCGTGCGGAATGGCAATGCAGACCATATCGAAATCGTGGCGGATGGCAACGAGCAGGTGATCCTGGCCCGCTTTGCCGACGCCCGTTTCTTTGTTGAAAAAGACCTCAGGAAACCTCTGGCGGAATTCGTTCCGGAACTGAAGACCCTGACCTTTCAGCGCCAATTGGGTTCGTTCTCAGATAAGACGGAGCGGATCCTGGCCCTGGTGGAGGCTTTGATGCCCGGCTTCGCCCTGACGGACGAAGAAAAAGCAACCACCCAGCGGGCAGCCCTGCTCTGCAAGGCGGATCTGGCGACCAATATGGTGGTGGAGATGACTTCGCTCCAGGGCATCATGGGACGTTACTACGCCCTGCACAGCGGTGAGCCGCAGCCCGTTGCAGATGCGATTTTTGAACATTACCTGCCCCGTTCCGCGGAGGATAAACTGCCCAGCGCCAAACCCGGATTGATTATTGGGATTGCCGACCGGCTGGATTCGCTGATGGGTCTGTTTTCAATTGGCCTTGCCCCGACCGGCACCAAAGATCCTTATGGCCAGCGCCGGGCCGCCCTGGGTATTTGTCAGAATCTGATTGCCTGGGAGATGCCCTTTGACCTGAGGCAGGGTTTGGCCGAAGCCCGTAAGGTGATGACGGTGGACGTTTCGGATGAGAACGAAGCGGCTTGTCTGGAGTTCATTCAGGGACGCCTGCGGGTGATGCTCCTGGATATGGGTTTTGCTTATGACGTGGTGGATGCGGTCCTGGCAGCGAAGGGCAATGACCCCTACAGTGCTCTGGTTGGTATCCGGCAGCTTTCAGAAGCCGTGGCCCGGGAAGACTGGGCGCAAATCCTGCCCGCTTTCAGCCGTTGTGTGCGGATCACACGGGACCTGGATGTGGCATATGCGGTGGATGAAGGATGGCTGGAAGAGCCGACCGAGAAAGCTCTGCTGATAGCGCTTGGAAAGGCGGAAGCTGACCTGGCCGGTGCGGACACCGTTTCGGCCTTCATGGCGGCTTTTGTCCCGATGGTACCTGCGATCAATGCCTTCTTTGACGCCGTGCTGGTGATGGCCGAGGACGAAAAAGTCCGCCAAACCCGTTTGGCATTGTTACAGCGGGTGGCAGCTCTCTCCAAGGGGATTGCCGACCTCAGCTACCTTGAAGGGTTCTAGTAGGCCCAGAATATCCCTTCTCGTGTGATCACGGAAGTGGTATTTTGCGAAAAATCTTGATAGATTCTTGTAGGGGCGCCCCTGGTGGGCGCCCGTGTTAATTGGGCGGGCACAATCCCCTCTCCTACATGAACAAATGCAATTTCCACCTCATCAGTCTGCTCCGCAGACAGCTTCCCCTCAAGGGGAAGCCTTAACAGCGTTCAGTCGGTGGCACGAAGTGCCGGATGAGGGGGAATTTTAGCAATCCAAAGCATGAAAAAAAGTCACGCTGGAAGCGTGACCTACGAATGAAATCAGAGAAGAGTCAAAAATAAAATGATCCCGGAAAAAATAGCCGGGATCGTTTTTTATTTGGGTTGGGTTTACGAGATGGTCTCGAGGAACTTCTGGGCGATGGCTGTGATGTCATCTGTGGTTTTAATACCGGTCCAGCCGTCCGCGGGGTTGACGATGTTGGCGACCACAATGCTGGCGCCGTTGAAGATTGCGCTGCGGGCTTCCCGCAGGTCGACACCGCCTGCTGCTGAGATCAGCGCATCGAACTTGCTGCGAATGCGGTTGACCTGGCGATATTCGATCATCTTGCCCTGAGTGCCTTCCTCGTCCCGGCCGCGGTGGATCACCAAAACATCGGGTGATTTGCGCAGAGGGCGCAGGACGGACAGCGGGTCAGTGACGCCGATCAGGTCAATCATCGAGAGCATGTTGAGGTCTTCGCAGCGCTTGATGAACAGGTCATGACTTTCGGTCGGTGCGTTGCCCAGGATGGTCACGGCTGTAGCGCCTGCTCGACGGGCCATTTCCACTTCACCGATGGCGCCGTCAGCGACTTTCATGTCGGCGACGATATGGCCTGGCCACATTCGCCTGATCCAGCGGATGCCATCCATGCCTTCCAGCTTGATGAACGGTGTGCCAGCTTCGATCAGGATCCGGTCGCTTTGGGGAATAGCCGGGATGACCCTCCTCGCCATCTGCAGATCATAGTTGAAGGCAATCTGCAAATAACGGACGTTGTTGTTCAGCTTTTCATTCACATCAAGTTATCTTTCTTCTTATCCGTGAACTCGGAAACCACATTGGCGATGTTCGACGGGAGGAACAGCACGAGTTTCTCGGAGGGATCGGAAGCAATATCCCGAATGGTCTGCAAGGTCCGCAGGTGCAAGGCGCCGGGGGAGCCGGCCAGCTCGGCAGCGGCCGTCCGCAGGTTCTTGGATGCTTCCAGCTCGCCCTGAGAGGCGATCACGGTCGCCCGGCGTTCACGTTCAGCTTCAGCCTGGCGGGCCATGGCACGTTTCATCTCAGCCGGGAGCTCAAGCTCCTGGATCTTGATCGATTCGATGTCCACACCCCAATCGGAGGTCTCGGCATCCACGATCTCGCGGATGGCTTCGGCGATCTGGAGGCGTTCCATCAGGACGCTGTCCATTTCGTTGTTACCGATCACATCGCGAAGGGCGGCCTGGGTATATTGGCGGATGGCAAAGATGTAGTCCTCGATTTTGATGATGACGGCTTCCGGGTCAATGACTTTGAAATAAACCACAGCGTTGACCAGCATGGGGATGTTATCCTTGGTCATCACTTCCTGGCGGGGAACTTCAGCCGTGGCCAGGCGCATATCGACCCGTCGCATGGTCTGAACGATCGGGATTAGGAAATTCAAACCGGGATTGCGGACACCGGTGAATTTACCCAGAGTAAAAACCACACCGCGTTCATATTCGGGGATCACCCGCACTGACCTGAGCAGGACGGTCAGCAGGAAAAGGACCACGGCACCAGCGATGCAGATTGCAAAGATGGTGGGTCCGGCGATATTATCAAACATTTTTAATCTCCTTTATCTATACTTTTGATGTTTATTCACTTTTATTTTACAATTAATTGGGTAAGATTACCTCAGAATATCATAGGTTTGCGTAATCCGCCCGTCATTTGACGGGACGTTGTATAATTCAGTAATCATTGAAGGAGGCTTTATGGATATAACCTGGCATGGCAATTCTTGTTTTCGGATCATTGAACGCGGCATGGCTGCGCTGGTCACAGACCCTTATGACCCAGATATTGTAGGGTTTGATTATGGCAAGCTCCGGGCTGATGTTGTCACGGTGAGCTGTGACCGGCCCGAACATAATTTTATAAAGGGTATTCGCAGCAAAGCGTTTGAAATCACCGGCCCCGGTGAATATGAGATCGGCGGCGTGTTCATTACTGGTGTGCGGATCAACGGCAGCAAGCGAAAGAAGGATTCGGACGAACTGCCCAACACCATCTATGTGATCGATTATGCAGGGATGAAAGTTGCCCATCTGGGCGAGTTGAACAGCGTCCCCAGTCAGGCGGAAGTGGAAAGCCTGGGTGAGGTTCATGTGGCCTTGGTGCCTGTGGGTGGGGAGACCAGCCTGAACGCGGCCAAGGCCGCTGAGGTGATCAGCCTGATCGAGCCAAGTATCGTGATTCCCATGCACTATGGGACACCGGAGAATAAACTTCCCCTGGCGCCCCTTTCCAAGTTCCTCAAGGAAATGGGATTGAACCAGGTGGATACGGTTGACGCGTTAAAACTTTCCTCTGTCAATGCGCTTGAGGAAGAAACCCGGGTGATGGTCCTGGACCTGACCCGTTAGGCGACTTTCGAAAAGGGCGGATGGAAGGAACCGATTTATGAACGTGAAAGTGATCATGTCCTGGGATATCGTTCAGGGCCGAGAACAGGAATATTTTGAATTTGTCGTGCGCAATTTCATGCCCGGCGTTCAAAAACTTGGCCTGGCCCTCAGCGATGCCTGGGTGACTATCTACGGAGAACACCCGCAGATCCTGGTCTGTGCGATTGTGCCGGGATTGGATCGCGCCCAGAACATCATTCGCTCTGACGAATGGCTCAGCTTGAACGATCATCTGCTGGATTTCGTGACGAATTACGAAATAAAATTAGCCCCGCTCCAGGGAGGCTTTCAGTTCTGATGGCCTGGGCAGCGGACTTATTACAATGGTATCACTCGAGCGCCAGGGATTTACCCTGGCGTTCTGATCTTACGCCCTACCGGACCTGGATTTCGGAGATCATGCTCCAACAAACCCAGGTGGATACGGTGCTCCCCTATTTTGAGCGCTGGATGGCACGTTTTCCCAATATCGCCGCGCTGGCGGAGGCCGATGAGCAGGATGTGCTGAATCTGTGGGAGGGGCTGGGGTATTACAGCCGGGCGCGCAATTTGCATAAAGCCGCCAGAATTGTCCATGCTGAATTGGACGACAAACTTCCAAATACCCCGGAGGCTTTGGAGAAATTGCCGGGTATCGGGGCCTACACCGCTGCGGCAATTGCCTCGATTGCTTTCGGCAAAAATGTCGCGACGGTGGACGGCAATATCCGCCGGGTGTTCTCAAGGATTTATAATCTGACCGAGCCCTTACGCAGCCCGGAAAGCGAGCGGATGATCTGGACCTTGGCGGAGGAAAATCTGCCCAATGGGGAAGCGAGCGCCTACAATCAGGCTTTGATGGACCTGGGGGCGATGATTTGCACGCCCAAGTCACCGAATTGTGACCATTGTCCCATTCAGGCGGACTGCCAGGCCCGGGCTTTGGGCGTCCAGGAGGAGCGGCCGGTGCAATCGCCCCGCAAGAAGACGCCGCATCTGACGGTCACTGCGGCGATTATCCGGCGGGATGGCAGGGTGCTGCTCAGCAAGCGACCGGCGGGGCTGCTGGGAGGGTTGTGGGAGTTCCCCGGCGGCACCAAAGAGAAAAGCGACCCGGATTTGCCAGCCTGCCTGCAGCGTGAGATCCGGGAAGAATTAGGCGTGCAGGTGGCGGTGGGGGCGGCTTTTGGCGTTTACAACCATGCTTACACCCATTTCAAAATCACCTTGCATGCTTTTCTGTGCCAATTGGATGATTCTGCGGAACCACAGCCGATTGAGAGCGATGGATTGGTTTGGGTGCGGGTTTCGGAATTGGAGGAATACCCCATGGGTAAAGTGGACCGGCAAATTGCTGACCGATTGGCTGTGGAAAGGGCCAAGCTTGGACTTTAAGGCGGTGCGGGAGGTGATGGTGAGCGAACAAATCGCCCGCCGGGGGGTGCGGAATCCCCGCGTTTTGGATGCGATGCGCCGGATTCCCCGCCATTTGTTCCTGCCTGAAGACGCGCGGGACTATGCCTATCTGGATAGCCCGCTCCGGATTGGGAGCGAGCAGACCATCTCGCAGCCTTATATCGTGGCGTT
Source organism: uncultured Candidatus Brevefilum sp. (assembly GCA_964447265.1). Lineage (GTDB taxonomy): Bacteria > Chloroflexota > Anaerolineae > Anaerolineales > Anaerolineaceae > Brevifilum. Next base: position 517 of record CAYUSC010000106.1, on the reverse strand, counting down.
GATGACGGAATTACTGGATGTCAGTGCTGAGGACAAGGTTCTGGATGTGGGCACGGGCTCCGGTTACCAGGCGGCGATATTGGGCTGGTTAGCCCGGGAAGTCCATACGATTGAGCGGATTCCCGAGTTGGCCAAGGAGGCCGCCGGGACCTTGGCCACCCTGGGATACACCAACGTGCAGGTTCACCTTGGTGATGGCACCCTGGGATATCCTGAGGCTGCACCGTATGACCGGATCCTGGTAGCCGCTGCCGCGCCGGAAGTGCCGCCGGCGTTGTTGGATCAATTGGCGGAAGGGGGTAGATTGGTGATCCCGGTGGGCAGCCGGACTTTGCAGCGATTGGATATTTGGGACCGTGCGGATGGTGAGTTCAGACAGTCCAGCAGCATCCCGGTTGTGTTCGTACCCCTGATTGGGGAGGGTGGCTGGAAAAGCGACCCATTGGATTGAATGCGATGGAATGTGGAGTGCCCTGGTTTTGAGTGGACTAAAATCCGAAAACGCAAAGATAATTGA
>CAYUSC010000105.1:0-9572 GCA_964447265.1 uncultured Candidatus Brevefilum sp. | reverse complement strand
TTCATCAGGGAAGAGGCGGATATGGTTCTGGGTTCCCCGGTTCGCGGGATGACCGTTTCATCATCTGAAAGGATGGACCCTTTCCAAAATCTTACCGGCCAGCGAGTGCTCTACCGTCAGGATTTTCTGCAGCTCAGCGATGAAATCTGCACGTCGGGATATGGCGTGGAAACCATTTTGAATGAACACTATCGCAAGCAGGGAAAGCGCGTCCACTTTATGTTCTTGCCCTACCTGATCCATCCAATCAAGTTTGAGAAGGTCGGCTTGCTGAAAGCGATTGGCGAATATTTATTGGAAGGCAGAGATATCCTGCTCATCCGTTGGAAGAAAATGCACCTGTTTTGGCAATCGGTATTACTTGCCGACCATCGGAATTTGGATTGAAGCGGAGAAAAGCATGAAAACACTAATGAACATCGCCAGATGGATTTTGCCTCGACCGATTTTGGTAATTACCGACTCCATCCCAACAGGAGAACCGGTCGTCTTTGTTGCCAACCATGAGAAGAATTACGGCCCGGCAATGATGCAATTGTTTTTCCCCATCTCCTACCGGCCGTGGGTTATTTACAATATGCTGGATGAGGATGTCTGCAAACCCTATATCCAGGAGACCTTTTTTGATGAGCGCCTGAAATGGCCCCGCTGTTTGAGCAAACCCGCCACAGCCGTATTGACGCCATTACTGGTTCGACTGATGCAGGCCACCAATCCGGTGCCGGTGTATCGGGGACGCCCCGATCGCATCGTGGAGACTTTCCGCCAGAGCATCAAGGCCCTTGAAAATGGCGAAAACCTGCTCATCTTTCCTGAGAAACCTGAATCGGAACCTTTTTCAGATGATGTGAACCAGTTTTTTGAAGGATTTCTCTATCTAGCAAAATTGTATTATCGCCAAACCGGAAAAGGTTTGCTGTTCTGCCCTGTGTCGATCAATCCCAAAGCGGATACCATCTCAATCGGAAAAGCCATTCGGTTTAATGCCGCTATCGAATTTCCCGTTGAGTCGGAAAAGGTGCGCAAACATCTGATGGAACAGGTTGCCGGATTATATTACCAGCCCTGGTATCAGGATGATAATTTGGAGCATGAGTCGATCTATCAACCCAGCCCGGCGTTGAAGCCGGAAGTGACATAGATTCGGTGAGACGATGTCCAAAGGAGCGCTTCCTCCGGCCTCCCTTGGGAGATGTGCCCACCTTGACATTAACAAGACCAATCAAAAAGCCCTTGCGAATCTCACCGCAAGGGCTTCTGTTCATCATTGACTCAAAATTACGAGAATAAATCTTCCCGGCTGTATTTCTCATCCAGCTTTGCCAGCCCATAAGAGGCCGCAGCGCCCAACAGCGCCAGCACAACGCCCACCAACAGCGGTGATCCACTGATGCCAAAGGGGAAGATCGCTACCGTGGACCCGATCACAATGCCGAGGATCAGATGATACATGGTGCCATAGAATTTCTTGAACAGCCATGAAATCAAGCGGGCGAAAAGCAGAACACAAACCAACCCGCCAACCATCAACGGAACGATCACCCCAAAATCCAGATTTTTGATTCCGGCCGCCATGGGCTGGTATAAGCCCAAATAGATCAGGAAGTTTGAAGGACTCATCCCAGGCACGACAACGCCCAGGCCAATCATTGCGCCGGAAAGCAGCCAGTTGACGAAATTTGGCGTCAATTGAACTGTGCGGACGGTTTCCATCCAGTGCATAAAATAATAGGTGCCAACGGACATCAAAACCAGGAGAAGCCAATGCCACCACTTGCGCCCTTCTTTCCCGGCCGTCTTGAACAGCGACGGGAAAGTGCCCACAATAAAGCCGATGAACATCAGGGTGAACTGCCCGGCATAATTGGTGAAAGCAAAATCCACCACAGCGGAGAAGGCCACCACACCAATTGCGCCGCCAATCCCCACGGGCAGGAAGAAAAGGACATTCTGGATGAACTTTTCCCGTAAATTGCCGAGGAACCGCATCAAGCGCTCATAAATGCCAAAGACCACTGCCAGCACGCCGCCAGACAGACCGGGAGTGATAAAACCAATCCCCACCATCACGCCCTTCAGCAGCCGGATGATCCAATCCACAAAACCATTTGTCTTCTTTTCAGATTCAATTGTTGTCATAATATTTTTTAACCTTTATCCAACTTGGAATGGGTTTAATTTCAATAAAGTAAAAGCCTGTGTATTCTAACCCCAAAAACCCACGGAAATAAGCCCTTAGAAAACCTGATCCACCAAACCCATCACCCAATCACCGGCGTAGGCGAACATCATCATTTTTAGGATCTTGCCGATCACGCAGAAGATTAGGAACTTCCAGACGGGCATCTTGAGGATCCCGGCCGTCATCCCTGCCAGGTCGAACAAAGGGTTGGGAATGAATGCTAATACCAGAATGGTGATATCGCCGTATTTTTCCATCCAATGGACAACCCGCTCATACTTTTTGGAATTCTCCACCACTGCCTGGCCGCTGAAACCCGCCAGATAACCGGAAAGCTCGCCCAACGACGCACCAGCCCCAGCCGCAATCGAGACCCACAGCGGGTTAAATACGGCTCCCATCGCCGAGGTGAAGATCACACCCGGGATAGGCACCAGAATGGTGGCATTGGCTAAAATCGAAAACAGAAAAATACCTGGGTAGCCATAGGCCTGTAGAGTCTGAATTTGATCGCGATAGATGAGCAGGACCACCGTCAGAGCTATCACGGCCAGCAGCACAACTGCCCGGATGATATTTGTCGCCTGCCTGGAAATCCCTTTTCCGGCGATTTCCTCTTCTACAGGTTCAAGGCCATCCGGGGGTTGGATCGGTTCTTCAAGCGTCAAAAGAATCTTCTCCTAATAGGAATTGCAGCCGGGCGATCACCATATCCAGAGCGACGGTGTTCAATCCCCCTTCCGGTACGATAATGTCGGCATAACGCTTGGTGGCTTCCACAAATTCCAAATGCATCGGCCGAACAGTCTGCAGGTATTGATCGATCACCGTTTGCAGGGTGCGGCCGCGTTCTTCGATATCCCGGGTGAGCCGGCGAATAATCCGCAAATCGGGGTCCGTGTCCACATAGATCTTCATGTCGAATAATTGCCTGAGCGTTTTCTCGGCGAAGATCAGAATACCTTCCACCAGGAGCAGTCGCCTGGGCTCCACATGAACCGTGGCATTCTTGCGGCTGTGGGTCGTGAAATCATAGACCGGCATTTCGATAGGTTTACCGGCTTTCAATTGCAGGATATGCTCAACCATCAATTCCGTTTCCAGCGAATCGGGATGGTCATAATTGAGCTTGGCGCGTTCTTCAAGAGGGAGGTCTTTGCGGTCGCGATAGTAGGCATCATGCGGCAAATACGCCATCCGGTCCCGGCCGATATTATCGAGGATCAATTCAGACAAAGTTGTCTTTCCGGAACCCGTTCCCCCGGCAATTCCGACGACAGTGATTTGAGATTGGGATAATTCCTTGGTCATGCTGAAATTATAACTGTTGATTCAGGTATAATCCTTAAAATTAGGAAAATCGGAGGCAGAATGACAGCAAAAATCATTGATGGCAAATCAATTGCGGAATCAATCCGCGCAGAAGTGAAACACAGCGTGACCGAACGCCAGCAGCAGGGACTCCCTGTTCCCGGTCTGGCAACGGTGATCATCGGAGACAACCCTGCCTCAAAAGTCTATGTCAGCATGAAACACAAGGCCTGCGAAGAAGCGGGCATCCGCTCCATCGGACATGAACTTCCCGCCACAGCCACCCAGGCTGAAGTTGAAGCGCTGGTGAAACAGCTCAATGACGATCCTGAAGTTCACGGCATTCTGGTACAGTTACCGCTGCCCGCCGGTCTGGATGAAGAACGAGTGCTCAGCACGATCAGCATCCAGAAGGATGTGGACGGCTTCCATCCCATCAACATCGGTCGGTTAGCCCAAAAGGGGCGCGAACCCCTGTTCGTTCCAGCCACGCCCGCCGGTGTGATGGTGCTTCTCGAAAAGAACGGCACTGTGCTGGATGGCGCCAAAGCTGTTGTGTTGGGTCGTTCCAATATCGTCGGCATGCCGGTCAGCCTGTTATTGCTCCGCGAGAATGCCACCGTGACCATCTGCCATTCGCATACAAAAGACATCCCCGCGACCATCCGTGAGGCCGATGTGTTGGTGGCGGCCATCGGTAAACCCGGCTTTGTCCGCGGTGATTGGATCAAACCCGGTGCAACCGTGATTGATGTCGGCACCAATCGGGTGGACGACCCCAATGTCAAGCGCGGTTACCGGCTGGTGGGTGATGTGAATTTTGATGAAGCAGTGGAAGTGGCCGGGGCGATCACCCCCTCGCCCGGCGGTGTCGGTCCCATGACGATTGCCATGCTCCTGCGCAATACCCTGCGCGCTGCCCGGCTGGCCGATGCGCAGGATCAATAAACAGCGAATTAGATTGTTACATCACAGGGTCGCCCCTTGAGGGCGACCTTTTTTATTTGGAGTAGTTTAGGACCGCTCCTATATTTTTTTGTCATTGCGAGCGATGCGAAGCAATCTCAGATTATACCCGTAGGTCACGTGCCGCGCAGCGCACGTGATAAACCACATCCGCGTATCCACGAATGATAAGCCTTCCCCCTGGGGGGAAGGTGGCGCAGAGCGCCGGATGAGGGGGGATTTCAAAAAAGAAATTTTGGACAAGTCAAAGGTTAACTCAAATGAAGGCGGGCACAAAGCCCGCCCCTACGAAAAAAGTGACGATGACTCCTGTAGGTCACGTGCCGCGCAGCGCACGGGACAAACCATATGCGCGTATTCTGGTGCGCTCAACACCGGAGCGCACCCTACAACTGTCCCTTCCCCTCTGAGAGGGGAAGGGTGCCGAAGGCGGGATGGGGTAATCACAACATAACCCGAATTGATTCACCCTTTTTCAAGATTATCACCGTAGGTCACGTGCCGCGTAGCGCACGTGACAAACCACATTCACGTATTCTGGTGCGCTCAACACCGGAGCGCACCCTACATCAGGCGTGCACAACTCCCAGGGTAGGAGTACTTTCTATCAATATTCCATCACAATCGTGACCGGTCCGTCATTCACGATAGCCACTTCCATCATCGCCCCGAAGACACCCGTCTGGGTGGGCACGCCCTGATCGGTGAGTAAATGGGCGAAGGCGCTCACCAATGGTTCGGCCAACTCGGGCCTGGCCGCACCAATGAACGAAGGCCGCCGGCCGCGGCTGGTGTCGGCATAGAGCGTGAACTGCGAGACAACAATCGCCTCGGCATCCACATCCAGCGCGGAAAGATTCATCTTTTCATCAGCGTCCTCAAAAATCCGCAGATTGGCAATCTTCTCCACCATCTGCCTGGCCACCTCGACCGTATCCTCCGGCGCAATGCCCAACAGGATCACCAACCCCTTTTCAATTTCGGCCACGACCTTATCATCGACGGTCACAAAGCCCTTACTCACCCGTTGAATCACAGCCTTCATACTCACATCCTTCTATCTTGATCATCACTTTCGACACCATAGTCGATTATAGCATTTTGCTGAATTATCAAGATAAACACCCGCCCGACTTTCAGGGATACGCTATAATCAAGGCATGCTGACCCCACTTCAAAACACCCCCCTGGTCTGGGTTGACCAGCCCGAGACATTACGCGACATTGCGGAAGAAATCGCCCAATCTGAAATCCTCGCCGTGGATACGGAATCCAACAGCCTTTACGCCTACCAGGAACAGGTCTGCCTGATCCAGTTTTCCACCCGCGATAAAGACTATCTGATTGACACCCTGGCCCTAAAGGATCTCTCCGTTCTGGGGCCGATTTTCCAATCCGACAAGATCCTCAAGGTTTTCCATGCCGCCGAATATGACCTGATCTGCCTCTTCCGGGATTACGGTTTCCGCTTCGATTACCTCTTTGATACCATGATTGCGGCACGGATCCTTGGCCTGACCCAGATCGGTTACGGCCCTCTGGTGGACCAATACTTCGATATCCAAATGAACAAGAAATACCAGCGCGCGAACTGGGGCAAGCGGCCCCTGAACCCCGAGATGCTGGAATATGCCCGCCAGGACAGCCACTACCTGATCGCCCTGCAGGAACTCCTGCGATCGGAACTGCAAAAAGTGGGCCTCTGGGAGCTGGCGCTGGAGGATTTCAGGCGGCTGACCCAGGGGATCGAGGATACCACCGAATCATCCGAAGAAGATTTCTGGAAGCTGCACGGCGCCCGGGATCTAAGCCCGGAGAAGGCCGCCATCCTGAAATCCCTCTATCAGTTCCGCGAAGAGCAGGCCGCCGCGCAAGACCGCCCGCCTTTCAAAGTTATCAGCAACCAGGCTCTGGTGGAGATCGCTCAGATTTGCCCCAAGCATAAAGAAGAGCTTTATATCCTCAGCAACCTCAGCGAACGCCTGGCGGAACGCTATGCCAAGAAGCTCATGCAGGCCATCGCCGCAGGTAAAGAAGCCCCGCCCGAATATCCCCCCGTGCATAAACGCCCCAAGAATTCAATCCTCAAACGGATGGAAGCTTTGCGCGAATGGCGCAAAGTCACCGGGGTGGAGCTTGGGGTTGCTTCCGATGTAATCCTGCCCCGCGATGTCCTCAACCGGATCGCCTGGGCAGGACCCGCCAGCGCCAATGATCTGAGCGAACAGATGCAGGATGTTCCCTATCGCTTCGAGCGTTTCGGGAAGGACATCCTCGCTTCAATCGAAGCCTTCGGACATCATTGATATCCCCCTTTGCCAGAGCAAAAACACATCCAGACAACCTGAATAGGGTTAAAATAATAAACAATAAGAAACTCATTTAAAAAACCAAAAAAGGAGTGCCTGCCGGGCGGCAGGGCAATGGCCGAACATGATGGAAGAAAACAACTTCCCCAGAATCAGTATCATCACCTGTACCTATAACAGCGAAACCTTTTTGTTGCGCGCCCTGGAAAGCATTGAGACGCAGACCTACAGGAATATTGAGCACATCATCAATGATTCCTATTCGACGGACGCATCCCTGAAAATCATTGAGGATTACATCCGGCGCAATTCGGATAAATACACCATCAAGTTGATCCACTCCTCCCCAAAAGGTGTCGGCAACGCGCTCAACGTCGCCACAAAAGAAGCCACGGGCGACCTGATCCATTATCTCCATTCCGATGACTACTATTCCCACCCGACCTCGCTCGAAAAGGTCGCCCTGAAATTCCGGGAGCGTCCCAACCTGGTCTGGATGACGGGCAACTTCCTGGTGGAAATCAAGGGGAAGCAGTTCACCATTCCCAACACCCGACTCATCCGGCTGAACCCCAAAATGGCCCTCTCCCTGATGAATTTCATCTCACACGAAAACACCTTCATGCGCCGGGAAGCCATCGAAAACTACGGCGGGTTCAACGAAACCAAAGAGGATGTGGTCGAATATTCCCTCTGGCTGCACCTGATCCGGGAGCACGACCCTCTGATCGTCAATGATGAATACACCGCCTTCATCATCCATAAGGGCAGCACCTCCACCGGCAATGTCTTTAAATTTTCCAAAGCGATCTTCCGCGCCTTCCACACCCTGACCCGGGAAAAGGTCTTCCCCTTCTACGGCTATTACGGTAACAGCCGGTTCTATCTCGGCGTGAAACAAATCATTCGGAGGATCACCAGGATCTTCACTTTTCTCAGCGTTTTCTCCTAAAACCCACAATCCAACACTATCCGGAAGGGAGCAACAGGCCTCATGAAACTGACTATCTACGGCGCAGCCCAAACCGTCACCGGATCAAAATATCTCCTCGAAATCAATGGCAATCGCCTGCTGCTGGAATGCGGCCTATTCCAGGGTAAACGCGCCAAAACATACGACTATAACCTCAATTTCGACTTTGAGCCCGCCTCAATTGACGCAGTGATCCTCTCGCACGCCCATATCGACCACAGCGGCAACCTGCCCAACCTGGTCAAGAAGGGCTATCACGGCCCGATCTACGCCACCGACGCCACCCGCGATCTGGCGGATATCATGCTCAAGGATTCGGGGCACATCCACGAATATGACGTGAAATACGTCAACAAGAAGCGCCGGAATAAAGGGTTGCCCCCCGTTGAGCCGCTCTACACCCTGGCGGACGCGGCCCGGACGATCCCCTTCTTCAAACAAATCGCCTATGACACCGAATTTGAACCCGTCCCCGGCGTGCGCGCTCATTTCGTCGAAGCCGGGCATATTCTGGGGTCCGCGGCGGTTGTGCTGGACCTGAACGAAAACGGCCGCACCCATCGCCTGTGGTTCTCCGGCGATATCGGCCGCCCCGACAAGCCCCTGCTGCGGGATCCGGTCCTCCCCGGCGGGCAGGGTGTGGATACTCTGCTGATGGAATGCACCTATGGCGACCGCCCCCATGACGACATCAATAAAGCCGTCGCCGAGATCAGAGACGTGGTCAACCGCACGGTGAGCCGCGGCGGCAAGGTCATCATCCCCGCCTTCTCCGTCGGCCGCACGCAGACCCTGGTCTATTATTTCAACCAATTGATGGCGGAAGGCGCAATCCCCAAGGTGCCGGTCATTGTGGACAGCCCCCTGGCCGTCTCAGCCTCCGAGGTCTACCGCCGCCACCCGGAATGCTACGACGCGGAGACCTGGGAATTCATCTCCGAACACCGTCACCCCGCGCTGGACTTTGACCAGCTCACCTACACCCACTCGGTGGACGAATCCAAGGCGTTGAACTTTCGCAAGGACCCGATGATCATCCTCAGCGCATCGGGCATGGCCGAGGCCGGGCGGATCCTGCACCATATCAAGAACAACATCGAGGACGAGCGCAACACGATCCTGATCGTCTCCTGGCAGGCCCCGCACACATTAGGCCGCCGCCTGGCCGACCGGGACGCCGAAGTGCGCATCTTCGGTGAGACCTACCCGCGCAAAGCCCAGGTGGAGACCATCAACGGCTTCTCGGCCCACGCCGGGCAGGGCGGGCTGATCCAGTATGCCGCCAGCGTGGCCGGTGAAGCCCAGCGGATCATCCTGATTCATGGCGAACCGGTTGCCGCCGAAGCCCTGCAGGAAAAGCTGAAGGATGTGCCCAATTTGCCGGAGATCACCTTCCCCGAGCGGCTGACCAGCTTTGAACTATAACGGGACACGGCAATTTCGAGTATAATGGATGCCTGCTTATGGAGAGGTGCCGGAGTGGACGATCGGGGCGGTCTCGAAAACCGTTGTAGCCCTTGGGGCTACCGAGGGTTCGAATCCCTCCCTCTCCGCTGAAGAAAAAAACACCCGTTTGGGTGTTTTTTTGGTTTAATTGAATGTTTTATTAGAAAAAGCAGTGTATTATTATCCTATAGTAATTTGCGAAGAATTGTAAGTGAAGAGAAGAAACCCGCACCAGAGTGGGAAACCAGAACGTGGCTTGGTATTATTGCCAGGTAGATTTGAACAAGAATGACTTATGAACCACTAAGGGGATGAATTTCTTTGCATAGACTATAAAGACGCCAAGGGAGTGACCTTAACCGGAGAAATATTTATGACAAACAGC
>CAYUSC010000104.1:0-9656 GCA_964447265.1 uncultured Candidatus Brevefilum sp. | reverse complement strand
TTTGTCAGTGTGCCCATCGTCCAGGCCGCGGCCGTTCAACCGGAAGTAGCCTTTACGGGATTATCCACCCCTGAAATGACGGCAGCGGTCGAAGACCCCGCCTGGGAGACGGCTGCCTATTACCCCGTGGCGGGTGAATCGGCTGTGTCCGGTTTCCATATCACGATGGATGAGGATAACCTCTATCTGCGGGTGGATAGCACTGGAAATATTGCTGATCAACAAATCGGTTTCTATTTCGCCGCTCCCAATGTGGAGGGTGGCAAGACGGCCTTTGCGCTGGATTCGGAAATGATGCTGCAATTCTTTGCCAACACCCTGCTGCAGTGGGATGGTTCGGCGGGAAATCTGGACCTGTATTCCTTAACCGATTCGGCGTGGACTCTCAATCAGGCTGGCGTGGGTACTGCGGTAGCCGGTGAAGGTCTGGCGGAATTCAAGATCCCGCTGGAAAGCCTTGGCGGACTCAATGTCGGCACCTATCTTAAATTCGGCGTGGTGGTCGGTCCCGAAGAGGATGTGTTCCCGACCGGCGGACCGGCGAGAATGCTCATCCCCAGCCTGGGCGAGACCACGATGATTTTGGAAGTTCAGGACCCGGTGGGTGATGATGACGGACCCGGAAGCTATTTATATCCGACCGATGGCGTCTTCGCCGATTCGGTATTTGATGTGGATCGTTTCTCGGTTGGTTCAGATGGCATCAATCTGGTCTTCACCTTTGATTTTGTCGGGCCGGTGGAGAACTCCTGGAATTCCTCCAATGGCCTCTCCGTGCAGACCCTGGATGTCTATATTGACACCGATCCCGGTGCTGGAACCGGCGCACGAATCCTGATGCCCGGCCGCAATGCTGCGCTCGAAGAAGGCAATGGCTGGGAGTATGCCATTTGGGCCGAGGGCTGGACACCTCAGGTCGTTATGGTGGATCCTGACACTTTGGAACCCAAGCAATATACGGAAGCCACCGGTGGAATGACTGTCGTCGTAGATACGGCCAATAATCAGGTGGTGGTCCGGGTACCGCTCAGCTACCTTCCCGAGGGTGATCCCGCGGACTGGGGCTATGCAGCCGCAGTCCTGGGGCAGGAAGGGTATCCGACCGAAGGTGTATGGCGGGTTCGGGATGTCTCGACCTATCCGGCTCAGTATCTCTTTGGCGGCGGGGTGGCTGACTCCAACCACACCCGCATTATCGACTTGATCCTGGCGGAAGGCCAGATGCCCACTCAGGAAGAATGGCTAGCAAACTACCCGTCAATCACCGGTTCCATTGATAACATGACGGCGGATGATTTTGCGCAGATCCCACTTCTCATTCCATGAGTTTCCAGAACGAGGTAAAATAGGGAACTCACCAAAAAGGTATCGCCTGGCGATATCTGGAAAGACATCACTATGGGATCGAATATTAAAGTTAATCAACACTTACGGGACACAGTTGAAATTGTCCTGCCGGATGGAACGGTTTTGGAAGGCCCGCGAAATACACCCCTGGGTGAATTTATGCGGGCTTACCAGGACCCCCAAAAGCCCCAAATTGTGGGCGCGATTGTCAACCATGACCTGCGGGAGCTGACCTTCCCGATTTGCATGGACGCTGAAGTCACGCCTGTGAATATGTCCGATCCGGATGGCGCTCGAATCTACCGGCGGTCGCTGACTTTCCTGCTGGAAGTGGCCTTTATGGAACTCTTCCCCAAGCAATCACTGACCATTGACCATTCGGTTTCCTCAGGCGCCTATTACTGCCATGTGCCTGAGCAGGAACCTTTTTCTGCGGAATCGCTTGAGCTTCTCGAAGCCAAGATGCACGAAATCGTTGAGGCTAATGCTCCGCTGGTCCGCAATAAGGTCAGCCTGGAGGAAGCTCGCAAGTTCTTCAAGGACCATGGTCAGGAAGATAAATTGCGCCTGCTGAATTATCGTCAGGGTGATGACCTGGTGCTTTACACCCTGCGCGGCCAGCGGGACTATCATCACGGCTACATGGTGCCTTCAACCGGTTATCTCAAGTTGTTCGACCTCAAGCTGGTGGGTGCGGGCTTTGTTCTGCGCTTCCCCCGCCGGCATGCCCCCGACAAGCTCTCTCCGATGCCCAGTTATCCAACATTGTTGGTTACCTTCCGGCAGTATGGGGAGTGGCTGGAAACATTGGGGATCCAGAGCGTTGGCGCGCTGGATGACGCGATCAGCGAAGGTCGGATTAATGAGGTGATTCTGGTCTCCGAGGCGCTCCATGCCCAGCAGATCTCCAGAATTGCGACCACGATCAAAGAGCGCAAAAATAAAGTTGATGTGATCCTGATCGCCGGGCCGAGTTCATCCGGCAAGACCACCTTCTCAAAACGATTGTCCATTCAATTACTCTCGGAGGGGATCTCACCTTTCGCTCTGGAGATGGATAACTATTTTGTGGATCGGGCGGATACACCTCTGGATGAGAACGGCAATTACGATTTTGAAAACATCGAAGCGCTCAACCTGAAACTATTGCAGGATCATGTGGAACGATTGGTCAGGGGAGAGAAAGTCCAGCTCCGCCATTATAACTTCCGTGAAGGGCGAAACGAACCCGGAGAGGAAGTTCAACTGGAGCCCGGCCAGATGATCATTCTGGAAGGCATCCACGGGCTGAACCCTCAACTTCTGGGGGATATCCCCCCGGAGGAGACTTACCGGATTTACGTGTCCTGCTTGACACAATTGAACCTGGATCGGCAGAATCGAATTTCGACAACGGACACCCGAGAACTGCGCCGGATCCTGCGGGATGCGCGCGACCGGGGTTATACTGCCCAGCAGACGATTGCCAATTGGGAAAACGTCCGGCGAGGCGAAAAGCGGCACATCTTCCCTTATCAGGAAAATGCCGACGTGATGTTCAACTCCGCCCTAGCCTATGAATTAACCGCGTTGAAACCGTTGGTGGAGCCTTTACTGCGCCAGGTGCCCTATGGCACGCCGGAGTATATTGAAGCCAAACGGCTCTTTAAGTTCCTGCAGTGGTTCCTGCCGATCAATCAGGATCTGATCCCCGACAATTCCATCTTGAGGGAGTTCCTGGGTGGGTCAATCCTCACGGATTTCAAGATCTGGCATCACGGCAAGTCTGTCGATTACTAATCTTGTTTACTTCACATCAAAAAACCCCCGCAATTTTGCGGGGGTTTACTTTTTTTAGTGGTTATTTGACCAGAAGATTGTTTTTAATGACCTCTGCAAGCCGTTTGATCCCCTCTTCGATCATTTCCGGCTTGGAATTGGAGAAATTCAGCCGCATGGTGTTCTCTCCGCCGCCGAGGGGATGGAAGGAGCCGCCCGGGACGAAGGCCACTTTCTTGGCCACCGCCTCAGTAAAAATCTTGCTGGTATCCACGCCTTCGGGAAGGGTCATCCAGAGGAACAAGCCGCCTTTGGGATGCGTCCAGTGGACGCCTTCCGGCATATAGGCTTCAAGCGCCTGGAGCATGGTGTCCCGCCGTTCTTTATAGACTTTGCGGATCAGTTGGATATGCTGCTTCATGCCGGGAGAACTCGCGATTTGGTAAGCAATATATTGGTTGAAGGTGGCGGTATGCAGGTCGCAGCCCTGTTTGGCCTGAACCAGTTTCTTGATGACCTCGGTGGGCGCAACCACCCAGGCCAGACGCAGACCGGGTGCCAGGATCTTGGAGAAGGTGGAGGTATAGATCACGTTGCCGCTGTAGATCGGAACTTCCTTGGCGCGCATCTCGTCGTCAATGACCACGACGGGGGTCTGGTGCTCGCCTTCATAGCGTAATTGGCCGTAGGGATCATCTTCGACAATTGGGACGCCATAAGCATCGGCCAGTTCCACCAGGGTTTTCCGGCGGTCACGCGAGAGGGTCACACCGGTTGGATTTTGGAAATTGGGTAACACATAAATGAATTTGATGCCGGTCCGTAAACGCGATTCGAGTAAGTCGGTGTTCATTCCATCATCGTCGGATGGGATGGTGACATACTTAACTCCGTACGCATTCCAGGCCTGGATGGCACCTAAGTAGGTGGGTGACTCCACCAGGACCCGGTCGCCCCGGTTGATGAAAATTCGGCCGAGAAGATCGAGGGCTTGCTGAGAACCGGCTGTGATCAGGACGTTGTCTGCTGAGATCTGGATGCCATACTTTGAAGCATTATGGGCGATCATTTCCCGCAAGGGCTGATAGCCTTCCGTGGTGCCATATTGCAGGGCTCGGTCGCCCATTTCAGTCAGAACCACTTCACATGCTTGCTTGAACTCTTCGATGGGGAAGACTTCAGGCGCTGGCATCCCACCCGCGAAGGAGATCACATCGGGTTGAGATGTGAGCTTCAGCAGTTCGCGGATGGCTGAGCTGCCCATATTATCCGTTCTTAGGGCATATCTTTCGTCCCATAAGGTGTGCATAGAATATTCTCTCCTTATTTAGGAAATCTGCTAATAACGGTTGCCCGAGTGGGTAAGGTCACCCGGTCACCGATGGATAGGTCGGCTGGCGCTTTGCCAGCCTTGTCTGGTGAACCCTGGTAAATGAAGAAACCGGTGCCTTCGTCGGAATATTTCTCTGAGATATAAGCCTGGCCGGTGAGAGAGCCATCAGAGTCCACTGCGCAACTGGTCACGGTACCGATCACTTTACCATGGTCGTCCAATACCGGATCGCCGAGATGGGCCATCCGGGTTCGTTTTTCGTCAAACCGGAAGCGGACAACAATCCCGTCCCGGTGTGATTCCTGATTAATAAATGCCTGGCGTCCGATGAACCAGGGCTTATAGGTTTTGACAAACTTGCCAAAACCGGCCTGCCCGACGCCCAGGTTGAGCTGGCCGCCCATCTCATGCCCATAGAGCGGTAATCCGGCTTCCGTCCGGAGGGAATCCCTGGCGCCGAGACCGCAGGGCTTGATGCCGAAAGGTTCGCCGGCTTTCAGGAGGGCATTCCAGAGCTTGACGGCGTGGTCGGGGTGAACGAAGAGTTCAAAACCCATCCGTTCGCCGGTATAGCCTGTTCGGGAGATGACCAGCGGAATGCCGTCCAGCGTGGCTTCGCAAAGCTGCGCCCATTTGAGACCCAGGATTGCGATCCGGTCTTCCGGGCTGACATCCAGAGCCAGCATGATATCGCGGGACTTCGGTCCCTGCAGAGCCACATCCAGGCGCATTTCTTTGCCGGATTGGGGATCGCGCAGGTTCTTCAGGTTGACCCTGTGGCCGAAAGCGACTGCTGCGGGGTGAGTGGGATCGACCAGGACTTTTCCTTCGCGGACTGCGTTAAGCCAGGCCCAGTCCTTGTCATCGTTGGCGGCGTTGACCACCACCAGGAATTTCTCGACCCCGCGGCGATAGACCAGCAGGTCATCGAGAACATTAGCGTCGGTATCGAGGAAATGGGTGTAGCAGGATTCGCCAACTTCGAGACCGCCGATGTCATTTCCGCAGACGGAATCGAGGAATAAGGCGGCGTCGGGGCCTTCGGCTTGATAAACGCCCATGTGGGTCACGTCAAAGAGCCCGGCAGCATTTCGGACTGCCAGATGTTCTTCCACCACGGAGGAATACCAAACGGGCATGTCCCAACCTGCAAAGGGCACCATCTTGGCGCCTAAGGCCCGGTGAGTGGCGTTGAGCGGGGTGGTGAGGAGTTTTTCTTCCTCGGCAGGTTGCCAGTTGAATTTAGGCAAGGCTGCGCTTGTTTGGGCCTGTTCGGAGATTCCGATGTAATAGGGTTTGTTTCCGGCAACCGACTTGCCAAGTGAACCATCCATTTCGATGGGGTCTGTGTCTTCAATGGCCATTGGGCCGGGAAGGCGTTTTGCCAGGTCGGGATCGAATTTGACATAGGCATCAGAGAGATCGCGCAGCCAGGCGCTGGCCAGACCGGCTTTTTCGCCCGGAACAGTCAGTACGAAGGTGTAGGGATCCTGGCAGAGCAGGAAACCCTCGACATCGCCGTCGGTGGTATGCAGCAGGGTAGGTTGGGCCTCGCCTGCCTGCAGGGCCTCGATATCGCTGGCAAAAGCGTAGGTCACAAAATGACGGATCTGATTACCGGCCAGCTTGAAGGACGCCCAGGCTTTTTCCTGATTATCGCTGACATCGAAGAAATGGGGGTAACCATGCACGAAGGGCGATTGCGTCACGTTTTCGGCTTGTTTGGCCAACGCTGCTACCCTGAGCTTGGCATCTTCCAGGACTTTGAAGTCCACTTTTGCCCGGCGATCGGCTTTCTTTCCACCGGTCATATTATAAGGAGTGATTCCGGCAAACAGGTCGGCGATGATGTCGGCTACCTGACGGAATTCAGCTTCCTTGAAGCCCCGTTGGGTCAGCCAGGGGGAGCCGAAGCGGATGCCGGTAGAGGAGAATGCAGAGCGGTCACCGGGGATGGTATTGCGGTTGGCAACGATGCCGGCCACATCCAGAATGCGCGCGCCCATGTCACCGGAGAGGTAGACATTGGGGGCCGTGGTTATGGATTTGGTGTCCAGCAGGGCCATATGGCTGTCCGTGCCGTTATAGGGCACACGCAAACCGCGGGCCATCAACTGGTTCGCAAAGGCTTTGGCATTCTTGATGATCTGGCCTTGCAATTCCTTGAAAGCTTCCGATTGGGCGATCTTGAAGGTGACCGCCATGGCCGCCATGGTGTTGATGTGCGGGCCGCCTTGTTCGCCGGGGAAGACGGCCTTGTCGATCTTCTTGGCGAAGGTGGGGCTGTCTGTGAGGATCACGGCGCCGCGGGGGCCAAGTAGGGTCTTATGTGTGGTGAAAGTGATCACCTGGGCATAGCCTACCGGTGAGGGAACCTGTCCGGCAGCGATCAACCCGGCGATGTGAGAAATGTCAGTCATCAGGATCGCGCCGACTTTATCCGCGATCTCGCGGAATTTCTTCCAATCCGGAATGTAAGGATAACTGGAATAACCGGCCACGATGATCTTGGGCTGGACTTCTTCGGCCTTCGCCAGGATCATGTCGTAGTTGAGCAACTCGGTTTCGGGATCGACGGTGTAATGCTGGGCGTTATACCAGATCCCGGAGCGGTTCACGGAGGAGCCGTGGGAAAGGTGCCCGCCAACCAGCAGGTTCATGCCGAGAATGGTGTCCCCCGGTTGGAGGAAAGCGGTGTAAACCGCGTTGTTGGCCGGGGCGCCAGAGAGGGGTTGCACATTGGGATAGATCTGATCAGCCGAGACGCCATTGGCGGCGAATGCTTCCGCACAGCGGCGGCGGGTTAGCGCTTCAACAATATCAACGTATTCGACGCCTTTGTAATAGCGGGGATCGGCATAACGCCGGTAGGTCCCGAGCATATTCGTATAGTCGAGAATCTCTTCTTCGGTGAAACCCAGGGTTTCAGGGCGGGGATAACCTTCGGCATAGATATTGGTGAAGGAGGAACCCAACGCCTGTCGCACCGCCAATGGGGCAATGCTTTCGCTGGGGATCATGATCAGCCGCCGGGCCTGACGTTCTTCTTCCAGATTAATTAACGTAAAAAGGCCTGGATCCAGTGACTCCAGGTCTTTTTTGTATTGAAATTCGGGCATTCAGTCTCTCCTTCGAAGGATAGGTGAGGTCTTGGATGTATTATTTTCTAATCTAATTTTATTCCTGCTGACAACGACGGTCAAGGCAGGATATTTTTTTGCCGTTAAATATGGCTGTTGAGCCACTCAATCATGCAGGCGATGACTTCTTCTTTGCCAATATCATTGTGGATTTCGTGGTAGTAGCCTTCCCATAATCGGAGGGTGACTTTGCCGCCAGCCTTGTTGGCGAATTTCTCACTGGCCTTGGAGGATGCTATGCGATCGGCAGTGCCATGCATCAGGAGAAGAGGTAGATCCAATTCGCCGGCATGTTCCAAAGCGTAAACTCCACCATCGATGAGTTCGATGGCTAATTTAGCGGAAATTCGGCTGTGGACCAGAACATCATCTTTATAGGCCTGAACAATCGCGGCATCACGGGAGAGAGCGTCCAGTTCCAGGGCATTATTCATTGAGAAAGCGGGCAGCAGATCAGCCATAATTTTACCAAGCATCAACTTGGCTTTTGGCGGCTCAAAGGAAAGGCCCAGAGCTGGATCGGTGGCGATCAGACCGGCAAGGTCAGGCTCCTGACGTAAGCCATAATTAATAACAAGTAATCCCCCGAGGCTGTGGCCATATAGGAAATTGGGAAAGTCACCGGCAAATAGTGATTTGGACTTTTTAAGGAATAGGGTGATATCATCCATGAGATGGTTGATATCCGGTGTATGTCCCTTCTTGCCTTCGGAAAGGCCGTGACCGCGAAGGTCGAAGCTGATGAGGTTATAACCTGATTTCGTGAATGCCTCGGCGATGTGGGCATAACGGCCGGAGTGCTCTCCCAGGCCATGTACCAGATTGACAATTCCCTTGGGTGTGCCTGTTGTTTGCCATACACGGCCCAGTAAGGTTAATCCATCATTTGTTTTGAAATTGAATGTCCCATCTTGCATGATGTTTGATGCCCTCTCCTGTGTTTGCCTTTTATAATGGTGATGGTTTAAAACCACAGGAATTATACAATAATTCAGGATGAATGATTGAACAATTGTTGAAGCCGGGATGAATATCATATTTGGGAGATTTTATAGAAATTGAAACGCAAATTTGTTTTCTTGCCATTGGCGGAGGCTGATCAGGCGCGAGGCATCGCTGTTGTCATTGATGTCCTGCGGGCCTTCACGACTGCCGCCTTTGCATTTGACCATGTGGCAGTTCGGATCCTGCCCGTTACATCGGTAGCCGAAGCGCTGACCCGTAAACAGGAATTACCTGGCGCGCTTGTGATGGGTGAGGTCAACGGAATCAAACCCGAGGGATTTGATTTATCCAACTCGCCAGGGGCTTTACGGGAATGGGATTTGGCTGGCAGGGTTCTGATCCAAAGGACAAGCGCCGGCACACAGGGTCTGGTTCGCGCAATCCGGGCGGATGCCCTCTACGCGGCATCCTTTGTCGTCGCCCGAGCCACCGCTCATCAATTAATCCGGAACCAGGCTGATGTAATTTCATTTGTAGTCACGGGTATTTCAGAAGGGCGGGACGGTGAGGAAGACCTGGCCTGCGCTGAGTATATTCAGGCGCTGGTGGAGGGGGATGACCCCGACCCGGCACCTTATCTGGCCCGAGTGGCAAGCTCCACGGTTGGGCGGGATTTCTCCAGCGGCTCATTGGGCTATCTGCTGCAGGAGGATTTTCAATTGAGTGTTCTGGTCAACCATTTTGATTTCACCATGCCGGTAAGGAGAGTTGAAGGACGTCTGGTGATGACGTGGGAGCCTGTGGAGCATCGAAATTTGTAAAATGATATCTCTATCATACTGTTTACGAGGTCATGATGACTCCTCGAATGTCGTGAATTTCAACTTTTTCCCCTCATCAGTCTGCTGCGCAGACAGCTTCCCCACCAGGGGGAAGCCTAAACAGAGACATTAATTAAGCCTTCCCCTTGAGGGGAAGGTGGCACAACGTGCCGGATGAGGTGGGCGACTCAATTCGTCTTTGGCCTTCGGCTTCAGCGTAATGACAAAGACAGAACGTTTCATCCCACCTCCCGTTCTTTTCCCCTCATCAGTCTGCTGCGCAGACAGCTTCCCCACCAGGGGGAAGCCTAA
>CAYUSC010000103.1:1636-9695 GCA_964447265.1 uncultured Candidatus Brevefilum sp. | reverse complement strand
TCGATAGCGCTTATCGAGAGATTTCAGTCGCTTACACGGAAAATCCGAACATTCGAAACAAAAGCGGACTTTTCCATCCCTCATAAGATCACATGTATCACCCATATGCAGGCAGTTCTTGCCACGAGGTAGGCATCCCGGACAATACTGCCTGTGGAACCCGTATTGGTTCACATCATTCTGGCGAAATTGATAGGCTATGCATAATGCGCAGTTCATCCCGCAGGGGGCTATCAGATCACTGTTTTGCTGTTCATCAACCAATGGTTTCATCACTTCACCTCCTTATCCAGTAAACCATAAAAACATGACAACCTGCGTCATGTTCTTAACTAACAAGGCTCTGTTATTTCATACCAGATAAGACCTGCCATGGTCCAGGAAAATTCCTTGTCCATCATTCAAACGGGTAATCTGACAATCGTTCTGTATTTCATAGTGGTGCACGAGGGCTTCAAGATCATCATGGCTGGATAAAAAGCGTTGATAGTGGGGGAGAATATCCAAATCCGTCAGGGCCAGTCCCGAAAGATCAGCCAAACCCACCTCCGCATTCAACTCCGGATTGAATTGAGCCACCAGGTTGATATTTTTCTGGAGGACGATTGTGCCGGCGCTGATTCCAATCAGGACTTTGTTTTCCGCAATATTCGTTATGATCGTTTTATTTTGGACGAGCTGCAAGTGTTTCAGCAGGTGAAAGGGATTGCCGCCCAGAATCTCCACCACATCATAATTAAGCAATATATCGGCCTCTTGAGTGTCAAAATCAAAGTAGGAGACACTCAAGCCCAGGCTTTGCAGTTCGTTGGTCAAACGGGGGATATGCCAATCATGCTCCTTATATCCCAATGATGCGGTTGTGATAATGGCAGCTTGACCGTTATCAGGGATATGTTTTCGGGCTTCCTGGATCAATGCATCCGAGGATAAGCCATTAGAGGTCAGAATAATCATCTATCCTCCTTAATCGGAATTTTGACTGATATCACAATTCTAATCTGTTATTGGCGATTTTAAACGGACGGGATTCCCATGGTAATCGAAAAGGGCATCAGATGAATCCACCTGATGCCCTTTATCGCACTCGCTTACTTCTCGATAGCCAATATTATCTGGTAATTTCCCGAACAGGGAGGCCTTCGATATAACCCCGTTCACCAATCGGCGCTAATTGGAACCGGGGACCATCCTCGGGCGCCCACTTCCAGCCGAAATTTTTCGGATCATACCGCTTGATGGCATCCCAGGTGGCGCCGATGACCTCCTCAAATCTATCATCCTCATAGGGTTCGCTCTGAAACACCAAATATTTGCAGGGCGGCAGGTCAATCATCTCAAAGCCATCCGGGAGTTGACCGGAGAAATCCACGGGAACCTCAACGCCCTGACAATACTCGGAGGTGCCCGGTTTGCGCAAATTTTCGGGCAGCCAAACACCGATCGATTCGTTCATTGCGCCCTGGATGCTTTCCAGGATGCCCCAAATGTCACAGCCCACTTCCTCACAATAGGCAAAATAATCCTTTGCCTTGAAACCCCTCTTCAGAATGAGTTTTCGCTTCGGTCGCTCAATCACCTGCGTAAAAATCACGATACTCGCCATTTCTTCACTGCTCCTTTCAAGATATTGATAGTAACTGCGGATGGAATAGTAGGTGAATTGGGTGATGGGTGGCAATTGCTGACGGTATTTTTCCGGAGAGACTGCGAAGGTGCGGGAAAAAGCCTTCGTGAAACCTTCATGGGAACCAAAAGCGGATTGAAGGGCAATATCAAGCACACTCAGGTTCGTTTCCCGGAGTTTTTTGGCAGCTTCGGTCAGCCTGACCCAACGCAGGTACTCAAAAGGCGTCCTGCCGACTAATTCTGAAAAAGCCCGCAGCGCATGCCAGGGAGAATACAAAGCAGCCGCAGCCAAATCCTGCAGCGTAATAGGCTCCTCATAATGAGCGAGGATATAATCCTGCATTCGTTGAACTGCGTTGATTTTCTCCCAGTTGTTTTCCATTTCATTCACCAGAAACATATTACGACATCCATCCTGATCCTGTCTTGACCGGAATTGCGATCAGGAGCGTTTTATCTTCTGAATTTCCCCTTACACGATTTGGAAGCCGATTAAATGCTTTTCAGAAATTTAAGAAAAAACGAACCCTTCATCAACAGTTTATGTCTGCGGTGAACGGTCCGATTGAGACAATCCAGCGCCCCTGACAGGACTCGAACCTGCAACCATTGGATTAGAAGTCCAGTGCTCTGTCCAATTGAGCTACAGGGGCAAAATCTGGTTGGAAATTATATCATGGCATCAGTTAAGAACGGGGCGAATTCCTTTGTAAACCCGGATGCCGGAAAATGTTTTCAGGATGGTATCAGAAGGGCGATCCAGAATCTCACTGAGCTGTTTGACGGTGAGGGGTTTATTCCCGTTTGAAAGAAATACCCGGAAAACCGAATCCACCAGGGCCATTTTTTCTGTCAGAAAGGTTTCCTGCTGGGCACAATGTGAAATAAGTACATGCTGAAGGCCATCCACCTGAGTGACTTCGGCGGTATCGGGATCCACCCAATCAATTAATTCATCATTGCTCAGATTTTCAAACACTTTTTGGTGTTCTTCACAGAGGAAACTACGGAGATAGACACGCCAATCACGATCGTGATTTTTCCACCAATCAAAATCAATTTTGAACGGAGTATCTATGGTCGGTTTTACTAGGCTGGTTCGGTTTGAAACCATACTATCCTTTCATTATGATTCATCACTCAGCCGGTAATACAGATCACCAACAGGAGCAAATTCGGGTGAAGAAGCCAGCAGACTGAAAACCGCGCCAGGTGGGCATCGATAAATACAATTCATCGCCGCATAAAGTTCTACGGCATGCACCTGGCCCATAGGATTGAGTTTAACCAATTCCTGCATGGTTTCAACCATGACCTTTTTCATTGGTTTTTGATTGTTCACTCGTCTCTTCCAAAGTTCATCCAGCACTTCTGTGGAAGGAACGGCAATTGCCATGCGTTCATTGAAATTAGCAGTAATGGTCTGCTTGAGCATTGCAAAGACAATCCCGCCATCGGTGCCAATTAACAAGGTGCGCATCCACTCCCGATTGGATCGCTTTTTCTCAGGTTTGATCAAGACTTCGCCAGGCTGAGCGCCGGGTCTGATATGGATAATGCTGCCCGGCATGAGTTCTTTGGATTCGTACCATTCCCGCAACCCATAAATGTAGTTGTAGGGGCGGACCACCCAGGCTGAGATTTCTTCATCATCCTCATCAATCAAAGTAAATTTGACTCTGGGAGTCTCAATCGCCGTCGGGAAGAAAGGCCGTGTGAAAGCCGTGAGTGGCAGGGTGCCCATTCGCCAGTGAGGGTAATTGAGCGTGACCGTCACTTCCTTGCCCTTATCCCTGTGCATATACTCAGGGTCTGGGATTGTTAACTCATCGTCCAACGATTGCTCAGCAATCAGCATATCATCGGTAAGGATGGAGCGATCGTATTCCACAGGTGTGTAGTTCAGTTGGATGGGCTTTTCTCGAACATAATCCGGTTCAAGGCGGTTCAGAAACCATTTTACGATCCCCCGGGGGCCAACCTCATCAAAGCGAGGGTCCTCCTGCAGGGCATAGTTCATTGAGAACTGAACCAGCTCCGGTGGGTCATCGGTTTCAATATCAATTTGTTCAAGTAAATCCTCGACCTGAAGGGGGCCGCCGCCGTACATATCCAGGACAGCTTCAGCCAGGTTGAGATGGCCGACGTTGAAGCTAATCAGGAGAGATTTTGGGAACCAATTACCACCAATTCGAACGAGGTCTTTATTTTCATCCAGAATGACTTCCAGTTTGGCCGTGATCTCTTCACCAAATGAATCGATCACTGCCACGGGGTTTGCGCCATCTGCATCTTCGTCGTTATTGGAGACTTTATTGAGTTTGTGTTCTGGGAGATTGGCTGCAAACTGCTTGCTTTCACCATCTTCCAGAGCAACGGTCAGAACGGCCAGGCCTTCCATCTCAGGATTGTTCCCTTCACGGACTGCCGTAACCTCACCGCTGATCCATTTCATGGCTGGAAATTGCAATTTATCCCCAACAGTATACGTCTTCTCGGGTAAGTAAATATCCCCGATCTTCTGCTGTTTTTCTTTGAGATGTTTCTTTTCGATGCGGATTCGCTCTGCGATCAGCGCCGCTGCCAAATCAGATGATGGTAAGGGGGTTTCTTTTTCAAGAAGGTAGTTATATAGAAATTCTATATCTTGTTGTTTGATTTCCAAAGATTGCCAATAGGAATCACTCAACTCAACTTCAACAAATGCCATAGACCAGCCTCAAATTACTCGATTATGTTTTAATTATAACTCACCAGCGAATAAGGATTATACCTTAATGTGCGAGAGATAAGGAATCCCGGGATATGAGGGATGTTAGGGGCTTATTGGTATAATCATTCCTAATCAAATCCATTCATGAGAGAAAGGCTAATGGAGGGTAGACGTTTGAAATATAAATTCACACGTTCTCGTTTGAGGAGCATCAAACACGCCCTGGGCGGGTGGTGGTATGTGATTCGTACCCAGCAAAATGCCTGGATCCATGCCCTGGCTACGGTTTTGGTTATCGTCGTTGGCATCTGGCTGGAGGTCGAAACACGTGATTGGGCTTTGCTCGTGCTGGCCATCGCCATGGTCTGGACGGCGGAATTCCTGAACACGGCCTTGGAAGTCGTCGTTGATCTTGCCAGCCCGGATCTGCACCCGCTGGCAAAAGTGGGGAAGGATGTCGGTGCAGCCAGTGTACTGATCGCAGCGCTGAGTTCCATTATCATCGGTGTGTTGGTGATGGGACCGGCTTTCCTCGAGAAGGTTCGGGGCTTATTTGCGTTGTTTGGCGAGTGAAAGCTTGACAGCAGAAATATAATAAAAAAGGTCTAAAAAATATATATAAATCTTATAAATGACCGGGATAATTATGTTATACTGCAATCATAAAGTGACCAAGGAGATATTGTATGATTAACGAACCGATTCATGTTACCGATGCCGCGTTTGAGAAAACCGTATTGGAATCATCTTTACCTGTTATTGTTGATTTTTGGGCCCCCTGGTGCGGACCCTGCAAGATGGTAGCCCCCATTCTGGACAAAATCGCAACCGAATTTGCCGGAAAACTGGTGGTTGCAAAGGTCAACACGGATGAGAACGCTGAATGGGCGATGAAATACGGCGTCCAGGGCATTCCCACCATGTTGTTGGTCTTCAATGGCAAGATCGTCAACCGCCAGGTCGGCGCTCTGCCTGAGCCCATGCTCCGCGAGATCGTCAACCAGTTCATGGAAGTGGTCAAGGATCACCAAAGCGAAAACTAAGAAACCATACATGATAAAAAAAAGCACTCTGTATAGAGTGCTTTTTTTGTTAATTTGTTATCGGATTAATCTTCAACGCGGACAATATCAGCGCCAAGTCTGGCCAGTTTCTGGTCCACTTCTTGATAGCCGCGATCGATCTGGCTGATATTGCGAATAACACTCTGACCGTGAGCGGAAAGGGCAGCCAGCACAAGAGCCATGCCAGCCCGAATATCCGGACTCTCCAGCATTTCAGCGTTGAGAGGTGTCGGCCCCTGCACAATGCACCGATGAGGGTCGCAGAGGACAATCTGGGCACCCATGCCGACCAGTTTATCCGTGAAGTACATTCGGGATGGGTACATCCAATCATGGAAGAGGATGCTGCCTTTGGATTGGGTGGCAATCACAATGGCGATGCTCATCAAATCGGTGGGGAAGGACGGCCAGGGCATCACGGAGATCTCCGGGATAGCATTGCCCAGGTCCGGTTCGATGGACAGAGCTTGTTCGGCAGGGACAATTATGTCATCGCCCGCACATTTCCAGGTGACGCCAAGACGCTTCATCACCAGATGGATCATATCCAGATGTTCAACACCTGCATTCTTGATGCGAATGGAGCCGCCGGTCACAACCGCCGCGCCGATATAGCTGATCACTTCCAGATAGTCCGGACCGATGGCGAATTCAGCGCTGTGCAGCTTTTCGACACCCGTGATATGCAAAGTATTGGAGCCAATATTTTCAATTTTAGCGCCCATCGCGTTGAGGAAGTGACACAGTTCCTGAACATGGGGTTCGCTGGCTGCATTGCGCAGGATGGTTTCACCTTTTGCCAGGACACAGGCCATAATGGCATTCTCAGTGCCTGTCACAGAGGCTTCATCCATCAAAATATCCGCGCCAACCAACTGTTTGGTTTTGAAGTGGAAATGGTTGTTGGCATAGACCGTTTCCACGCCCAGACCGGCAAACGCGAGGATATGTGTATCCACCCGCCGTCGGCCAATCACGTCACCGCCGGGAGGAGGGAGCAGGAATTCGCCTACGCGGCTGATCAGCGGCCCCGCAAGGAGAATGGAAGCGCGGATCCGCCGGCAGATCATCGGATCCAGGTTGGCGGGCTTGATGTCGCTGGCGTCGAATTGCAAAGTGGTTTGATCAAGATGTTCAATCTTGACGTTGAGGCTTTCCAACAGCCTGACCATCGCCCTGACATCCAGAATATCCGGGACATTGCGGAGAATGACCGGTTCATCGGTGAGCAAACAAGCCGCCATTAAGGGCAGTGCGGCATTCTTATTGCCAGAAGGCGTGATTTCACCACTGAGGGGGATGCCCCCATTGATAATAAATTTTTCCATATCAACTCCCTGCGAAGGATTTCGTTTAATTGTGCTGTGAGAAACAAACACGACTGCTTGAAATTCAAGAAGAAGTGTATCATAACCGCACAATAAAATCAGCAGATTTGATTAGAATGCTTTCACACCCGCGTTCAGTGAAATGCCTTCACCTTCAAACCGCTTGAAATTCTCGTCAAATTTATGTTTAAGTTGCTGGGCGACCTCATGGAATCTCTTTTTATCCTGCCAGGTACGTTCCGGATAGAGCAGCTCTTTGGGAACATCAGGGACTTCGTCAGGGACTGAAAGCCCAAAAACTGAATCCTTGTGGAAGCCCACATCAGGGTCGGTAAGCGCCCAGGATACCATCGCTCGGGTATGAGGTAATGGCATCCGGTAACCGCTTTCGTAGTCACCGCCCGTCCAGCCGGTGTTGATCAACCAGACCCGGCAATCATGCCGGCGGACTTTTTCCTGCAGCATCTGGGTATAGAGGCTGGGGTTGAGAGGCAGGAAAGGCTCAGCAAAACAGGTTGAAAAGGTTGCTTTGGGTTTTTTACCCAGACCGCGCTCAGTGCCGGCGAGTTTGGAGGTATAGCCGGAGAGGAAATAAAAGGCAATCTCCTCTTCATTAAGCAATGCGATAGGAGGAAGAACGCCAAAAGCATCAGCAGTCAGGAAAAAGATATTGCTGGGATGCCCTGCCATGCCTGAGAGCAGGCTGTTATCAATTTTGGTCAATGGATATGCTGAGCGGGTGTTTTCAGTGATAGACCCATCATCGAAGTCAGGCTCGTGCGTTTCAGGGTCGAGCACAACGTTTTCAAGTAAGGTGGCTTTGTCATTGGTTGCCCGCCAGATCATTGGTTCCAAATCGGGGTTCAAACGGATGGTCTTGGCGTAACAGCCGCCTTCAAAATTGAAGATTCCATTTTCGCCCCAACCATGCTCATCGTCGCCAATCAGAACGCGTTCCGAGGTTGCCGAAAGGGTTGTCTTTCCCGTCCCGGAAAGACCAAAATAGAGAGCGACATCTCCCTCAGGTCCAACATTAGCTGAACAGTGCATTGGCAGGACGTCCGAATCGGGCAGAGTACCGTTCATAACGGTGAAAGCGGATTTTTTGATCTCGCCGCCGTATTTAGTCCCTGCTATTAATATCACTTCTTTGTTCAGGTCCAGATAGACCGCTGCCGGAGAATGGGATTCTTGAAATTCAGGGGGAAGCTGTAAGCTCGAAGCCGCCAGGATGGTAATATCCGGAGCGGTCTGGTGGGGGATACCCACCTTGAGGAATAGATTCTCGGCCAGCAAAGCCTGCCAGGCATATTCCGTGACCAGGC
>CAYUSC010000103.1:0-1536 GCA_964447265.1 uncultured Candidatus Brevefilum sp. | reverse complement strand
TTGAGGAATAGATTCTCGGCCAGCAAAGCCTGCCAGGCATATTCCGTGACCAGGCGGATTTTCTTCTGAAATTGGGGATCAGCACCGATTCGGCAATCCACTACATACATTTTCCGAGTGGAAAGGTATTTTGTGATCATGCTTTCGAGTGCTTTAAATTGATCTGAATAGACGGGCTGGTTGATGGACCCCCACCAAATATCCTCGCGTTTGCCATCATCCAGCAAATATTTATCTTTGGGTGAACGCCCGGTATATGGCGCTGTGATAACGTTCAGAGCACCTTCAGGTGTGAGTTCACCTTCCTTGTTTTGCAATGCTTCCCTGACCAGGGTATCCCGATCAGGATTGTAAAAAACAGATTCATTGGGGCAAATAGATAGTGTATCAAGCCAATGGGTGAGTGCTTGATCCATGAAAAAGTTCCTCCTGAGAGCTGTGATGAGTGGATCGAATCTTTCGTATAGTATTACTTATTCAATTGTATGTAACCCAGCAAACCAATACCAGATAACATCCCTGGCTGGTTTGCCCGCGATGGACGACGAGCCATCCATCACTGAAACAACTGGATTATAACCCCTGATTGAGATACCGGAAACCCAGTCCAGACTGGCGGCGATAGGGATGAGGTTGTTATAAATTGAAACCTGGAGGTCGAGATCCACGGTGGATTGACTCACCTCAGAGGGTAAGAACAGGCCATCATTTGAACAAGCCTCATCCACCAGTAAACATCCTTGAATGGCATTCGACGTTGAAGGATAGCCGAGGGCCAGGATAATCGGCAGATTGGTTGATTCGTAAATCGGATAAACCTGTTCCTCGATGACATTCCAAAAAGATGCGGAAATAGTCTCCGAATCGGTTTGTCCATCCGAAGATAGCGGCGCATCAACGGACACATATATCGCATCAAAGCGGCTGATGAACGAGGGTAGGGGGTCCGCTGAAACCTGGACATTGGTCGCCCAGACCAGTTTGCCAGCGTAGATGGCGCGAATTTGAGCAATCAGGGCTTCCCAATCTGCATTTATAGTGTCGGGAACATTAGTCGGCGAACCATCCAGGAAGCTCCCTCCGGGAAATGCCGGCAGAACTGCCTTGCCGCCCAGGACGAATTGATCGACGCCAGTATTGGCGGCGATTCTGGCATAGTTGAGGACAAAGAGGCTGTAATCCGCAAACCAGCTTTGCCACCATTCAGCGTCGTGATCTTCTGTTACCCAATACCCCATCAGTTCATCGGTAGGTCCAACCTGCGGGAATAAACTGACCGCCAGGTTGAAGGCTTTAGCGGATGCAATCATGCCCTGAAGCTCATAGGTGAAAGGAGTGCTGCCAATTCGTGGGTGAATTGCAGTTTCGCCCTCAGCAAAGAACCATTGCGGGGTGAATTGGACGGAGTTCGCGCCAATTTCCGCCAGCGTGCTGATTCCACCGGGTGCATAGGTTCGCCAGGTGGGATCCATCTCGGGTGTTAGCACGATTTGAGTCAAATAGGCAGGGTCCTTGACTGGAATACTGGCAGCTATC
>CAYUSC010000102.1:0-9784 GCA_964447265.1 uncultured Candidatus Brevefilum sp. | reverse complement strand
TTCTCCGGCGTGGAGTCCTCATCGGCGCAGAAGTAACCCTGGCGCATGAACTGGAAGGGCTCGTGCGTTTCGGCATCCTTCAGCCCGGGTTCCACCCTGGCGGTCACCACCTGCAGCGAGTCGGGGTTGATGTTATCGGTGAACTCACCGCCCTCGGGTGTGTCATAAGGGTCCGCCTTGGTGAAGAGGTAATCATAGAGCCGTAGCTCCGCGTCCAGCGCGTGCCGGGCGGAGACCCAATGCAGCGTGCCTTTCACCTTGCGGCCGTCGGGGGACATACCACCCTTTGACTCGGGGTCATAAGTGCAGTGCAGTTCCACGATTTCGCCGGCGTCGTTCTTCACCACGCCCACGCAGGTAATGTAATAGGCGTTCATCAGCCGCACTTCGGCATTCAGCGCCAGGCGGTAGAACTTCTTGGGCGGGTCTTCCATGAAGTCGGAGCGTTCAATATAGATCTCGCGGCCAAAGGGCACCATCCGGGTGGGGCTGTTTTCCTTGTCCCAGGGGAAATAGGCCACTTCAAAGGCTTCTTCCCGTTCCTCGGGATAGTTATCAATGATGACTTTCACCGGGTCCACAACGGCCATCACCCGCCGGGCGCGGATATTGAGGTCATCCCGCAGCACATGCTCCAGCAGTTCCACATCCACCAGGCTGTTGGCTTTGGAAACGCCGATCGTGTCGGCAAAGGCCCGGATCGCCTCGGGCGTGTAGCCCCGGCGGCGCATCCCCGAGAGAGTCGGCATCCGCGGGTCATCCCAGCCGCTGACAAAGCCTTCCTTCACCAGTTGAAGCAGCTTGCGCTTGCTCATCACGGTGTAGGTCAGGTTCAGGCGGGCGAATTCGATCTGCTGCGAATGGAAGATGCCCAATTCATCCAGGAACCAGTCATAGAGCGGGCGGTGATCCTCAAATTCGAGGGTGCAGATCGAGTGGGTGATCTTCTCAAGCGAATCGGAAACGCAGTGGGCATAGTCGTACATCGGGTAGATGCACCAGGCGTCGCCCGTGCGGGGGTGTTCGGCATGCAAAATGCGATACATCACGGGATCGCGCATGTTCAGGTTCGGGGAGCTCATGTCGATCTTAGCGCGCAGCGTGCGGGAGCCATCCGGGAATTCGCCGTTTTTCATCCGCTCAAAAAGTGCCAGGTTCTCCTCAACTGAGCGATCGCGGTAGGGGCTGTTTTTGCCCGGTTCGGTCAGGGTGCCGCGGTGTTCGCGCAGCTCATCCGCGTTGAGGTCACAGACAAAGGCCTTACCCTTCTTGATCAGTTCCACCGCAAACTCATAGAGCGCGCCGAAATAATCGGAGGCATAGAACAGCCGGTCATCCCAGCTAAAGCCCAGCCAGCGCACGTCCGCCTCGATCGACTCCATATATTCCACCTCTTCCTTGGTGGGGTTGGTGTCGTCAAAGCGCAAATTGGTCAGCCCGCCGTAATCCTGGGCGACGCCAAAGTTCAGGCAGATCGATTTGGCGTGGCCGATATGCAGGTAACCGTTCGGCTCCGGGGGAAAGCGGGTGTGCACGGTATCGAACCGGCCGCTTTCGAGGTGTTCGTCAATGATATTGGTGATGAAATTGGATCGGGGGGCGTTTGTCTCTTCACTCATAAAAAATCTCCAAAGAAAAATTATATGATAACCAGTTATTAGGCAACCAGGTATCAGGTTCTAGGTATTATAGCGCATTCCAAAGGCTGTCTGAACATTAATTCATCGCCCGTCAGCGCTTCACCTGTTTTAAGGCTTCCCCTCGATGGGGAAGCTGGCTGCGCAGCAGACTGATGAGGTGAATAGCTCTCTGCTAAGATGAAGGAGCGCCGACACACCTCACACTAGTCATTGTGCCGGAGCAGCAGGCGAAGGCGGCATTCTCCCCTCACCGGCATTACATGCCACCTTCTCCACAAGGGGAAGGCTTAATTATCTTCACAATCTCCCCTCAAGGAGCAGAGCGACACAGCCCCGATTGGACCAGCAGCCCACCCTACTCATTCGTCTCATTCTGATAGCGTTGGATGATCTGCGCCGCGTAATCCTGCACGCTTAGCCGCAGCGCTTCCGGCGCCACCACCCTGGCCCCGCCGCCAAACCCAAGGACCTTCTCCCGGGCAGCCTCGAAGGACTCAAAAGCCACGTCAATCCGAAGCCAACCTTCGGCATTGATCAGCCCACCGTCCGCCAATTGCGGCTCCACCTGGCTGCCAAAGGCCTTATGCAGCAAAGGGATGATTTCCGGGGCAACATCAAGCGTCACGGTGAAGACCGTCAGGAACCCCTCATATTTTTCGCACCATTCCGCCCAGAACCCGGCCAGGTCAAAATCCTCCGGGTGGATGAATTTTTCTTCCGATAGCTGCACATCAACCAGTTCCGACAACCGGTAGACAAATACCGATCCCTTCCGTTCGCAAACCAGATACCAGCGGCCTGCCTTGACCACCAATCCGTAGGGGGAAACAAGATGCGCGACCTCGAGAGGCTGGGGCAGCCGGTAAAGGATCCGGAGCTTTCGGTCCTGCCAGAGCGCTTCCTGGACTTTTTGCAGATGCGGCATCCAGGTGCTGCTCTGCTGCCACCAGCTTTGATCAAAATGGAAACAACGCTGGATCCGCTCATTATCGAATCGCCCGGATTCCGGCAGCGCGGCTGAGATTTTCAACAGAGCCGCCCGCAATTCATCCCGCATCCCCAGATCGGAGAGCGGTGCAAGGCTGCCCAATGTCATCAACGCCCGCAGTTCATCCGTGCTGAGACCGGTGAGGTGGGTGCGATAGTCTTCCAACAGGGCATAACCCCCGCCGTGCCCGGATTCGCTATAAACAGGAACACCGGCAGTGCACAGGGCATCAATATCCCGGTAGATGGTCCGCTCCGAGACTTCCAGCTCTTCCGCAAGGGCACCCGCCGTCATTTTCCTGCGGTCCTGCAACAGCAGCATAATGGATAACAAACGGTCTGCTCGCAATCAAATCTCCTTTACACAGGTCCCTTTAAATATAGCATACTTGGCTGACAATAGATGTCAGTGAATCTCCGGTATTCTATGATTGCCGGCAATCGAAGAGGTGTTATGCAGAAAAATATAATTGGAGGTAATAAATGAGTGAGTTAGATGTCCGCGTAGTGAATCTGGAACCGATGCATGTGGCGTGTTTTCTGGGTTTCGGTGAAAGCCCTGAAGAGATCGCCTGGGGAAAGCTCATCCCCTGGGCAAAGGAAAAGGGATTATTGGAAGATCCGGAAAAGCATCGCCTGTTCGGGTTCAATAACCCGAATCCTTCACCGGGCAGCCCGAACTATGGCTACGAGGTGTGGATCGTGGTTGATCCGGACGAAGTGACACCCGAAGAGGGCGTGGAATTCAAAGAATTTCCGGGGGGATTATACGCCGTTGCGGAATGCGTGGTGCCTAAGGGATTCTTTGACGCCATCGGTCATGCCTGGAAGCAACTGGTCGCCTGGTGCGATGACAGCCCTTATCATTGCGGCAACCACCAGTGGCTGGAAGAAACCCTGCCGATCCACCCACCCGAGGCCGAGTTTGTGCTGGACCTATACCTGCCATTAGCCGAATAGTCTATCCCTAAAAAAACAACAGCCCCAGAATACCGGGGCTGTTGTCATTCATTTAAAAGTGTAAAGTTATTTCTTCACGGCACGGGCCAGCTGCACGCCCAACTCGCGGGCTCGGTCCAGCCCCAGTGTCTGGGGGCTGCCGATGAAATCAACAGCGTTCACAGTCTCCCATTCCAACTTTTCGGCCATCTCGTCATAACTTTTCTTCGCGCCGCCGCTCCAGGCATAGCTGCCGAGGTAAGCGGCCTTTTTATTCTTGACGCGTTTGCGATCGGCCATCATCAAGACATCCATCATGGCGGGGAACATATGCGCCTCATAGGTCGGGGCCGCCACAAGCACGCCGCGCCGAGTCCAGAGGTCGGGCAAAATATAGCTGACATGTTCCTTGCGCACATCATGCACCGTCACCGGGACGCCTTCCGAGGCGATCCCTTCCAGCGCCGCGCTCAGGGCATGTTCGGTGTTGCGATACATCGTACCAAACAAGGCCGTGATCCCCACTTCGGCGGGTCCGTTGTAATATTCGGACCAGCGCTGGTAGAGTTCAACGATCCGGCCGGGGTTCTTGCGCCAGATCAAACCGTGCGAAGGCGCCACCATTTCAATCGGGGCGTCGGCAAATTTACCAATCGCAGCCAGCACGGATTTACTGAAAGCCGCCACGATATTGGTGAAATAGCGCAGTGATTCGGCCTCATACCAACCGAGGTCGGCGCAGGTGTCATCATAGATCGCCCCATCCAGCGTGCCGTAACCGCCAAACCCGTCACAGGGGAAGAGAACTTTCTGCTCCACCAGATAGGTCATCATGGTCTCGGGCCAGTGGACGAACGGGGTATAGACAAAACGGAGCGTATTAGCGCCCAGGCATAGTTCCTGTCCGTTTTTGAGGCGTTCCGTGTTTTCCGTAAGGCCGTAAAAATCAGCCAGCATGTCAATGGCCTTGGGCATTCCCAAAAGCCTGGCATTTGGCGCCAGTTCCAGCAGCCGAGTGAGCGCGCCGCTGTGGTCAGGCTCCATATGGTTGATGATCACGTAATCCAGAGTGCTGATATCGAAGACTTCGGCCAGTTGCGCCAGATAGTCATCGCTCAGCATCTCTTTGGAAAGGTCGATCAGCGCGGTCTTTTCATCCTTGATCAGATAGGAATTATAAGAAATCCCTTCCTCGCGGATTGGCCAAAGTCCCTCAAAGAGGTCGGTCACTCGGTCGTTGATCCCGACCCACCAGATACCCGGTCGGATTTCAATCGGCTTCATAAATCCTCCTACTTGGAGAGGTATTTGCGAACGCTTTCGAGTTCGCCGGCGCTGCCGAGGTAATCATTCTTCTGGGCAATGAAATCGGCATAGGCCTGCATGAAGATCTTGCCGGGGTTGCGCAGGTCGAAGACCTCCGGATGGTCGCGGAAAACCTCGCGATGCACGCGGGTCCAAACCAGGCGGCCATCGGTGTCAATATTGATCTTGGTCACGCCCAATGTGGCAGCTTTGCGGAATTGAGTGGCATCCACGCCTTTGGCGCCTTTGATGTTGCCGCCGGCGGCATTGATCCGCTCAACTTCTTCCTGCGGAACCGAGCTGGAACCGTGCATGACCAGCGGGAAGCCGGGGAGCTGCTTCTGGATTTCGGCCAGGACATCGAAATGCAGGGACTGGCTGCCGGAGAATTTGAAAGCGCCGTGGCTGGTGCCGATGGCGACGGCCAGCGAGTCACAGCCGGTGCGGTCCACAAATTCCTTGGCCTGCGCGGGGTTGGTGAGCTTGGCGTCGGCCTCGTCCACTTTGACGTGTTCTTCCACGCCACCCAACTGACCCAGTTCCGCTTCCACCACGATGCCCTTGGCATGGGCGGCATCCACCACACGCTTGGTGATGGCAATATTTTCTTCGAATGGCGCATGGCTGGCGTCAATCATCACGGAGCTATAGAAGCCGGAGTCGATGCAGTCATAGCAGGTTTCCTCATCGCCATGATCCAAATGGACGGCGAAGATCGCTTCGGGATAGACTTCGTCGGCGCTGCGGATCAGGCCTTCAAGGAAGAGCTTATCGGTGTAGGAACGAGCGCCTTTGCTGATCTGAATAATGAAGGGCGCCTGTGATTGCAGGTTGCCGCGGAATAGACCAACGGTCTGTTCCAGGTTATTGATGTTGTAAGCGCCGATGGCATATTTACCATACGCATGCTCAAACAGTTTTTTAGTCGTAACGATCATTTTGAACTCCTTGAATAATAATTAATTTATGACCAGTAACGTGGTGACACCATTTCCACCACGGAAAACATCTAACTTTTTATTATACCCATAAATAATTCGCGGTGCGATTGGGACTTCTCCAAATGCCAATACATTGAAATTTTTTAATGTACCCAACGATATTTATGCTATTATCTTATTAGTTTTGAGTGAACTCTCCAAAGTTTCATCAAAATCCTTCATTTCAGCAGCGTAGATCCTTCTTTTCAAAAGAAGATCTTTTTCCCTGCCATCCCGCTAAAGCTCACCCATAACATACCTTCGCCCCATCAGAGCCCTTATTCGGATGATTCCATTTCATGGAAATGCCGTTGAAGCCTCAGCGCGTTAATCACAATTCCGTGGCCAGGATTCGAAATCCTTAACCACTAGAGCAATTCTTCT
Source organism: uncultured Candidatus Brevefilum sp. (assembly GCA_964447265.1). Lineage (GTDB taxonomy): Bacteria > Chloroflexota > Anaerolineae > Anaerolineales > Anaerolineaceae > Brevifilum. The sequence goes on along the minus strand of CAYUSC010000102.1, from coordinate 3,549 downwards.
CAAGGGGTAAAGGGATCAATCTACAAAATGCCTTAATTTTTCGATGAAACAATCACATGAGGGAGTTGTTATGATCAATACTGAATTCCAGGAAAAAGTCATCATCATAACCGGTGCCTCTTATGGCATTGGTGAAGAGCTTGCTCTGCAATTAGCTGAACAGGGCGCTTGTTTGGCATTAAGTGCCCGGACGGCCGAAAAATTAAATGATGTTTCACAACATTGCCAACAACGAGGTGCAAAAGCAATCGTTGTGCCCACGGATGTCTCCAAATTAGATGAATGCCAGAATTTGATTAATCGGACTATCCGGGAATTTGGGCGAATCGATATGCTGATCAACAACGCGGGCATTGGTGTCGCCGGAAGGTTTGATGAAATGCCCAACCTGGGTTTATTTGAAAAAGTGATCCAAATCAACTTTTTAGGGAGCGTCTATTGTACCTATTTTGCGCTTCCTTATCTTAAGGAAACCAGGGGACGGATTGTCGCCATATCCAGCCTCCGGGGTATGTTCCCCTCAGCAACGGCGGACGGCTATGGCGCCAGTAAACATGCAATGGTCGGATTTTATGGTTCATTGCGGAATGAACTTTATGACAGCGGTGTGAGTATTACGATGATCTATCCCGGATGGGTATGTTCCGGGATAACCAGCCGCGCTTTGAAAATCGACGGACATCCGACCGGCCAGATATCACCCCACGAAGTCGGTGCCATGTCCGTTGAAACCTGTGCTCGAAGGATCATCCAGGCAGCGGAAAAGCGGAAACGTCAATTAATCATGACATTTCAAGGTCATTATGGCCAATGGGTGAAGCTAATTGCACCAGGGTTTGTCGATCAGGTCACTCGAAAAGAAACTTAATCGCGTGAAGTTACGACAAATCGCAGTTCATGACAAAAAGTACAATTGAAATTCCTCTGAATCCGGATAAAATTAATCACAAATTGGAAGCCACAAACCCATAGGAGAATCCATGCTCCCCATTTCCCTCATCCAACGTGATAAACCAGTCCGTCTGATCCATCACGCCGCCAACTGCAAACATTCCAGCCCGCCCGGCTCCCCGGCCGCCCTCGAAGGCTGTTTGAGCGCGGGTTCCGCCATCGTTGAAATTGACGTGATCCCGCTGGCCGACGGCAGCTTCGCCCTAATCCATGACCGTGACCTGGGCGTCGAGACCAGCGGCTCGGGCGACGCCATTCAGGCCACCCGCAAGCAGGTGAAGAAGCTGACCTATAAAGTTGATGGCGAGATCACTAAATATAAGATTGGCTTCCTGGAGGACGCGATTGAAATCTTTGCCGCTTATCCGGATGCCCTCCGGCTGCAGCTGGACCTCAAGCCCTACACCCCGCTCACCCAGGCTATCCTGCGGGAATTCGTGGGCATTCTGACGCCGGTGCTGGACCGCATCCAGGTCACTTCCGTTTCCGATTGGGCCGTTCGCTCACTGCGACGGTTCTCACCGGAACTCTCCCTGGGATTTGACCCTCTCCTTTATCTGGACCTGGTGGATGGCGAGCCGCGTCCGGAAGGTATCCCACCCTTCCGGGTTGGCGCATATGGCATCCGGGATGACCATCCGCTTTCCGCCTATAAATGGGGTCCGATGGGTGAATACTTTGCCGCCCGAGCCGCCGCCCTGCTGGTTCAGGCTCCGGAAGGTTGCGAATGGTACATCCGGGCCGAACTGTTGGGCAAGGCGCTCAAAGCCGGCTTCGATTGGATCCAATTCCTGCACCAGCATGACTCAAAGGTGGATGGCTGGACGATTGACGCCACCAACCCCAAAGATATCAAGTTGGCTGAAACCCTGGTGGAACTCGGCATCGACGACCTGACCACCGATACGCCCGCCCTGCTTGCTGAAAAGCTGGGCATTGAAGCGATTTACTGACCCTAACCAATTTTTTACCAGAATGTGCTATGATGTCAGTCAGAATGGTTCAAAGGCGTAAAATATGAATTTTTTGATCACAGGCGGAGCGGGGTTTCTTGGCTCCGCTTTAAGTAACCGACTACTTCGACAGGGGCATCATGTCCGGGTGCTGGATGACCTATCCACCGGCAACCCGGATGCACTCGACCCCGAGATCCACTTCACCCGCGGCGACATCAACGACCGGCCCAAGCTCTGGACGCTCCTTCAGGATATTCACTGCGTTTATCATCTGGCTGCGCGGGTCTCCGTGCCGGAATCCGTGCTTTTCCCGCGTGATTATAATGAAGTGAATGTCGGCGGTACTGCAACGCTGATGGAAGCTGTCCGGGACGCCGGAACACCCCGCGTTGTCCTGGCTTCCTCCGGTGCGGTTTATGGCGATCAGGATTCCGCCGTGATGGTGGAGACCATGTCGCCCCACCCAAAATCCCCTTATGCGGTATCCAAGCTGGCAGCCGAATGGTATGTCCGCACAATAGGCGCGAACGCCGGAATTGAAACTCTCATCCTGCGGATTTTCAACGCCTATGGACCCGGCCAGCGGATTCCCCCATCCCACCCGCCAGTTATCCCCAACTTCATCCGCCAGACCAAACAGAACGGCACCGTGATCTTCCACGGCGATGGCAACCAGACCCGCGATTATGTCTATGTCGAAGATGTGGTTAATGCCCTGGTGGCCGCGGCCACTGTCCAGGGGCTGAACGGTGAAGTGATCAATGTCGGCAGCGGATTGGAAACCAGCGTGCGCGAATTAGCCCGGCAGGTGATTGACATCACCGGAGGCAAACCCGAAGAGGTCTACAACCCCCGGATGGGCAGCGGAGTCTCCCGGATGTGCGCCGATATCAGCAAAGCCAGGCGGGAACTGAACTATGTCCCCCTGATCTCGCTGGAAAACGGCCTGCGCCTGACCATGGAAAAAGACCCCCAATTCCAAAACGGTAAATCCTAGAAGGACCTTAGGCATAATTCATTTCCAATAGCCCTGCCCATTTAAGGATGACCAGGGCTTTTAAGGTGATGAACCGGCTGGGCTGGCCTTTCTCTTCCAGCTCAAAATGGACATTTCCCTTGTGTTGATTTTCAAGAACCCATAATCCGTCACGCTTGCGTTTTTCCAGCAGCCAATCCACAGCGGGGTTCACTCGCAAGTCAAATGGAACGCCAGCTCTGGCCAGTAGCTCCAAAGCCCGGAGGAGGTCATAACGGTAACGGAATGGGTAGGAGAGTTTTCGAAACCGTGGATCGGAAGCCTGGAAGAAGAGTTGATTTGAGAGCAGAAATTCTACAGCCTTCTTCAACGCTTCATCAACCCTTGGGTGTATTAAGGCATAACCGCTTCGGCCATATTGGCTCAACCCTTCCAAAACACAGATCGTGGTATGCGGATCACCAGAGAGCGCATTTAGATCCCAGCTAAAGCCCCCGTCGGACATCTGCACCGAAATCAGGTAATCAACCAGCCGGGATAAGTGCCTATCGTCCTCGCCAAAATAGGAAGCATAGTTCAAAATCATCCCGTCAACGCCAATATCGCTGGGATGGTCATACTTGGAGAGATTCAAGCCGCCCTCATCCAGTTGGCACTCCGCAAACA
>CAYUSC010000101.1:0-9802 GCA_964447265.1 uncultured Candidatus Brevefilum sp. | reverse complement strand
GCCAGGAACCCATCCAGGTCTGCTCGATTGGCATCACTACCAACCTGATAGCGACATAGCGATGGGTGGAACGCTTTGAAAAGGTCCGTAACTTCCGCATCCGCCAAAAAATATCCGTAGATCCGGGGATCAATCTCACCGATCACGTCATCCAAATTGACCACCGCCTCAGCCCGCAGTTCCACCCTGAACAGACGTGTGAACAGATTCCCTTTGGGATACCGGTTTACCCTTTGCACATCGGATAAATCCTGATCATCCTGCGGATTGAGCGTGCGTTTAGAGGTCATTCCGTTTGCTCCATTTGCTGCTCTTTTAGAGCCGGTTTACGCCTGGTGAGTAAGAGCGGGATCAAGGCCAACAGGGTGATCCCCGCCGCCACCTGGAAGATCAGGGCCGTAGGCACATAACCTGCCTGTCCATCCAATACAATCGGCAAGCCATACCTTGAACCCAGCCACCCACCGATTAATGGCCCCGGGATCATCGCGAAGGCCACCATAAAAAGCACATAATAGCCAGCATACAGCCCCCGGCTTTCGGCCGGGAAGAGGTCCTTGCTCCAGGTCAGCGCGGCAATCGTCCAGGCTGCCATCGGCGCCAGCCACAGGATGCCGGTGACCATCAGCAGGACGAAGTTATTGGTGAGCGAGAAGGCCACCAGCCCAACCGCTTCCAAAATCACGGCCAACATCGCTACCGGATAGCGCCCCCATTTATCCACCAGGATGCCCAAGGGATAGGCTGCCCCGATCCCACCGATCAGAATCGCGCCGCCCACCAGGATCGAGTATTGAAGGGCTTCCAAATGGACGTAATGTTCCAGATAGACCAGTAAATAGGGGAAGAACACGTTCTGTCCCAGACCAAACAAGGCCACTGCCGCCATCACCAGGAAGAAATCCCGGTTTTTACGGATGTTCGCGGCCTTGAAAGTGCCCACAATCTGTTGCCAATACGACCCCTGAGGCTTCTCCGTCGGCATCTCCTCTTTGATCAATGGCGCACTGATTAAGCCAACCAGCAGCACCATCCCGCCGATGATATAGAAGAAAATCGGATAACCCACCAGGTCAATCACAATCCCTGCACCGCCATAAACGATCAGGATCGCAACCCATTTCATGATCTCCAATGCGCCGGTCACCTTGCCGCGGTTTTCCACCGTGGTCACATCGGCGACATAGGCATTGAAAGCCGCATCATTGGCAGTTGAACCAAAGAAAGTCATCAGCGAATCCAGCAAAATCGCCATGAACACCCCGGCGGAGACCGTACTGAAATCGGCCGAAGTGGAGAATAGCGCGGTGATGATCCCCCAGGCGACATAACCTATCACCAGGAAAGGCTTGCGCCGTCCCCAGCGAGTGCGCAGCCGGTCGCTGAGCGCACCCATCAGGATAGCCGTCACCGTTGCAACCAGAGCCGTGATCGCCACCATCCAGCTAATCGGGCGGGGGTCGGGAGTGATCTCATTATAGAGAAAGGTGTTGAAAAATTGATTTTCCACGGCCCAGGCCAATTGGCCGGCAAAACCCAGCAGGAGCAAAGCAGCCCAAAGGGGGCGTGTAAGGCGTTTCTCTGGGGTAGCAGGGATGGGACGATTATCCATTGTGTTCATCCTTTCAAGGGAGGCGAGCGATAACGCAGACTGGTTAAAGTCTAAAGGAATCGGCGGGCACTGTCAACGGGATATGAAACAGAATCTGCCGGGGCGCCCCAGCCTGCAGGAACTTTCAAATCATGATACAGTTATCGGGTCAAGCCACTAGGAACCGAGTACCCCTATGTCCTCTCATCGAATTGTGATCCTCTCGGATATCCACGGGATCCTGGCATCCCTCAACACCGCCCTGGACGAAATTTTACGTGACCCGCCGGACGAGATCATTGTCTCCGGTGATTTCGTCGGCGGCCCCCAGAGCCACGAGACCCTCGCGCGCCTGCGCGAATTGAACTGTCGAATCATTTTAGGCAACGGCGAGGTCCGCATGCTGCAAATGCACCACCGGACAGCCCCGGAGGCCTGGTGGACCTATCGCCAATTTGACCTGGGCCGCTTTGTGTTCAATCAATTGACCGAAGATGACCTGCACTTCATCGACACCCTGCCGGAACAGCTCCACCTGACATTTGACGGCGCGGACCCGATCCGGGTGGTGCATGCCACGCCCTGGAGCACCACCCAGTTGATTTACCCCGACCGTCACCCCGATCTCCTTGAAAGGGCGCTGGATGATATTGAAGAGCAGGTGCTGGTCCTGGGCCATGTCCACCAGCCGGGAATCTATCGGATGAACGGGAAACTGGCGGTGAATGCCGGCGCGCTTAGCAATAACCTGACCGGGGTATCCCAGATCAGCTATGCCAGCCTGGAATGGGATGGCGTTAGCTGGCAGCCCACCATTCACACCCTGCAGCCTGATTTTGAGGCGATTAAATCGTCCTTTGTGGAGACCGGCTTTTATGAAGCAGCCTACCCCTTCAGCCGGGCCTTTTGGGAAAGCATCCACACCGGTGAGGATACGCCCTTCTTCCTGATTGAATCCGCTGTTCAACGAGCGGAAGCGGCCGGTTTGGTGGATATTGACTTTGTTCCGGATGAACACTGGCTGGCCGCCGGGGAGGAATTTCCCTGGAAGGTGGAATTTTAACAAGCCCCACTATCTTAAAAGGTTAGTTTTCTCGTGCCTTTCATAATTTTCCCGAGAGGCAAAACATACGACCCTATCCCGCCATAGGCACCCTTCCCCTCAGGAGGGGATGGGTGGCTGCGAAAACAGCCGGGAAGGGGTAAATTCGAAGGTCGAACTTGCGTGACTAAAAAGGGGCACGCTGGAAGCGTGACCTTCATCTCCCAACTATTAAAAGAGATTGCTTCGTCCGTCCTTGCGGGACTTCCTCGCAATGACAAATCATTGTAGGTCATGTACCGCGGCGAAGCCGCGTACGTGACTTTTTAGGTGGTTTGCCAACCCACCCATTATATTTTTATCAAATTCACTGTGCGGTACTATTCACCATTCACCCATTCACCTATTCCCCTAATCACCTAATTGCCTAATTACCCAATCACCGAATCACCATTTTATTAACATTCTATTATAAAGCCCCCAGGGTAGTTACCTTTCGGATAAAATTTGGTAGAATCAGATCAGACCCTGAAAAAGAAATCAAAAGACCCAAAACGGGTCCCTGTATCGTTTGAAGTTGTCTGGGTCTTCAACTTCCCCCTGGATTTACTTCAAGAGAACACACTTGACTCTATCCAGATTACTATTTAAGGCAGTGCCCAAATTAATGAAGGAGGTAAGCCGTGGCTGGAATTGATAATTTCACCCCCAAAGCTCGTCAAGTCCTCAGCCTGGCTCAAAAAGAGGCTGAGCGCTTACGCAAGCCCCAGATCAGCACCGAACATTTACTGATTGCGTTGATTGATATGGATGGCAGCGTTGCCAGTCGTGTCTTAAGAGAATTAGGCCTGGAATCAGAAAACGTCAAAGAGATCGTTGAAAAAGAGATCGGATTTGGCGATTATACCGGACAGATCACCCTCTCCCCCGGGATGCAGCAGGTGATCCCTTATGCCATTGATGAAGCTCGCCAGCAGGGCAAGGAAGTCGGCACAGAGCATTTGCTTCTGGGGCTGATTCGCCTGAGCAATTGCGAGGCGATGAACATCCTCGGCAAAATGGGCGTTACCCCGGAACAGATCCGCAAACAGATTGACCGGATCCTGCGGGAATCCCAGCAGCCCGAATCCAAGGCGTCCCTCGCCGGTCGGACCAGCTCCCGACGCCGGAAAACGGATAAGAAGGACGAAGAAAAGACCCCGCTGGTGGACCAACTCGCCACGGACCTGACCGCCCTGGCGGAAGAAGGCAAGCTGGACCCTGTGATCGGCCGCCAGAAGGAAATCGAGCGTGTGATCCAGATTTTGGCTCGCCGCACGAAGAACAACCCCGCCCTGATCGGTGAACCCGGCGTGGGCAAGACCGCCATTGTGGAAGGTCTGGCCCAGCGGATCATCGAAGGCGATGTTCCCGCGCCGCTCCTGAACAAACGCCTGCTCCAATTGGACGTTGGTTCACTGGTCGCGGGTACGATGTACCGCGGCCAATTTGAGGAACGCCTCAAACGGGTGATTGACGAACTCAAATCCTCCGATGCGATCCTGTTCATTGACGAAGTGCACATGCTGGTAGGCGCCGGTTCCGCCGGTTCCTCCGTGGACGCCGCCAATATCCTCAAACCCGCCCTCTCGCGGGGTGAGCTGCAGGTGGTCGGGGCAACCACCCTGGACGAGTATCGCAAGAACATTGAAAGCGATGCTGCCCTCGAACGTCGGTTCCAGCCCATCGTGGTGGAAGAACCGACCGTGGACGAGACCATTCAGATCCTGCATGGGATCCGCTCCGCCTATGAAGACCATCACCGGCTGACGATTGAAGACGAAGCCCTCGAATCCGCCGCAAAGCTCTCGGCCCGTTATGTGAGCGACCGGTTCCTGCCCGACAAGGCAATTGACCTGGTGGATGAATCAGCCTCCCGCGTGCGGATGTATAAGAGCCCCATCTCCGTGGACGCCAAAGATGTCATCACCGCCTTGCGGGATCGCCGCAAAGCGATTGAATTGGCCAAAGAAGAAGAACAATTTGACCGGGTGGAAGATCTGCAAAACCAGATCGATGACCTCGAAGGCCAGATTGAAGAAATGCGGACCGTTTGGGATCGCAGCACCAGTCCCCATGTCACCTCCGAGGATATCGCCGAGGTCATCTCAATGTGGACCGGCGTGCCCCTGATGCAGCTCGAGACCGAAGAATCGGCTCGCCTGCTTAACATGGAAAGCAGCCTGAGGGACCACATCATCGGGCAAGAAGAAGCCATTGAGACCATCTCGAAGGCCATCCGCAGGGCGCGGGCCGGGTTGAAAGACCCCAACCGTCCCGTCGGCTCCTTCATCTTCCTCGGCCCCACCGGGGTCGGCAAGACCGAGCTGACCAAAGCCCTGGCAAAATTCATGTTTGGCAGCGAAGAAGCGCTGATCCAGCTCGATATGTCCGAGTTCATGGAACGCCACAGCGTCAGCCGTCTGGTTGGCGCGCCTCCCGGATATGTCGGCTATGAAGAAGCCGGCCAGCTCACCGAAGCCATCCGTCGCCGCCCCTACTCAATTGTCGTCTTTGACGAAATCGAAAAGGCCCATCCTGAAGCGCATAACATGCTGCTGCAGATTATGGAAGAAGGCCATCTCACCGATGCCCGCGGCCATAAGGTCGATTTCCGCAATGCGATCATCATCATGACCACCAATGTGGGCGCTGATATGATCCAGCGGCAATCCAACTTCGGCTTCTCGCTGACCGTGGACGAAGCCCAGGAAGAGGCGCAATCCTACAAGGAAATGCGCAAGAAACTGACCGACGCACTCAAACGCACCTTCCGGCCTGAGTTCATCAACCGGCTGGATTCGGTGATCATCTTCCGTTCGCTGAACAAGGAAGACATCCATAAGATCGTCAAGCTCGAACTGGATAAGGTCAATACCCGCCTGGCAGAGAACAATATCCAACTGCGAGCCAGTGAAGCTGCGCTGGACTTACTTGCGGATGAAGGCTATAACCCTGAAATGGGCGCTCGCCCGTTGCGCCGGGCGATCCAGCAAAACGTGGAAGACAAGCTGTCCGATGCCCTGCTGGCTAACACCTTCAAAGACGGCGAAAACATCCTGTTGGATGTCGAAACCGTCCTGGAAGACGGCACGGAAGTGAAAAAGATCGTCATGAAGCGCGACAGCGAAGGTGATCAACAGCAAGAACCTGACCTCGCTGCTGTGGGACAGTAAAACATGCCAAAGACCAAGACCCGCTACGTTTGTCAGGAATGCGGTCGATCCGCACCGAAAGCGATGGGTCGCTGTCCGCAATGCGGTGCATGGGACAGCATGGTCGAAGAGATCGTTGTAGAAGATACCAAATCCGCCCTGAGCCAGGTTTTGCCTGGCCTGGGCGGATTTTCGACTCCCAAACGCCTCAACGAAATTGACGGTGACAGCGAGGAACGGATCTCCGTGCCCATTGAGGAATTTTCCCGTGTGCTTGGAGGCGGCGTCGTCCCCGGGTCCATTGTGCTGATCGGCGGCGATCCCGGGATTGGCAAATCCACCCTGATGCTGCAGATGACCATGCAGATGGCGAGCGGCAACACCGTGCTGTATGTCTCCGGCGAGGAATCCGAACGCCAGATCAAGATGCGCGCGATGCGACTCTTGCGCGGCGACCAGGGTGAGACCGGCGAACTGCCGGAGGACCTCTATCTGGTCACCGAAACCAACCTCGATATGATCCTCCAGCACGTTCAAGCCATCCAGCCCCGCCTGCTGGTGGTCGATTCAATCCAGACCGTCTACCGGCCGGACCTCGAATCCAGCGCCGGGTCGGTTTCTCAGGTGCGGGAAAGCGCTTCCAAACTGCGCGAGCTGGCCAAAGCCTCCGGTATCGCCGTTTTCGTGATCGGCCATGTCACCAAACAGGGCGTCATCGCCGGGCCGCGGGTGCTGGAACATATTGTCGATACCGTGCTCTATCTGGAGGGCGATCACTTCCAGGCCTATCGCCTGCTGCGATCGGTCAAGAATCGTTTCGGTGCCACCTCCGAGGTGGGCGTCTTTGAAATGCATGAACGCGGGTTGATCGAAGTTTCCAACCCCTCCGAAGCATTCCTGGCGGAACGGATGACCAATGCGCCCGGCTCGGCCATCGCCGTCACCATGGAAGGCACGCGCCCCTTATTGGTTGAAATTCAGGGGCTGACCAGCCAGACCAATTTCGGCAACCCTCGCCGCACCGGCAATGGCGTTGATTTCAACCGCCTGCTGCTGATCACTGCGGTCCTTTCCCGACGGCTCAATCTGCGCCTTTCCGAGCAGGATGTTTTTGTCAATGTGGTCGGCGGTCTGCGGATCGATGAACCGGCCGCGGACCTGGCAGTCGCCGCAGCAATCGCCTCCTCCCTTTGGGATAAAGCCGTCCGGGCGGACCTGGTGCTGATCGGCGAGCTGGGTCTCTCCGGCGAGCTGCGCATGGTCGGGCAGATCAACGCCCGCCTTCGGGAAGCTGCCAGCCTCGGGTTCAAAACCGCCATCGTCCCCCACCGCCTGCATAATAAAGAGCGCTGGCCGGAAGGCATCGAGGTGAAAGAAGCCCGCTCGCTCAAGGAAGCCTTGAAGCTGGCTCTGGTCGAGTAACCTGTCAACCCACCCGATTCACAAACAATCCCGTTTATAATAAAACTCAGTTCGGTCGCACGATTCCGGCTGCCGGGCATGACCTTATTGGAAGAAAAGGACAAACATGAGTGATTCCATTCTGGATCTGAAACCCATCTCCCGTGTCCGCCGCAACCACGGCCTCGAACATGCCACTTTGCATGTCCTGGGTAAAAAATACCCCCGGATTCCCATGGCGGGTTATTCCGACCCGGTCGGGTTCACGATTATTGGCAATGTGACCACAGAAGATGTCGCTGAGGCTGCGATTGAAGCCCTCAAAAAACTGCGGAATGGGGAGGCCCAGTTGGCCACGCATAAGAACTGTGGCACGAATTTCGTCGTTTCCGGCGCTTTCGCCGGGCTGGCTGCCTGGCTGGGCACTTTGGGCGCGGGGAAGGAATTCAAAAAGAAGCTGGCCCGTCTCCCCCTGATGATGCTGCTGGCAAGCCTCGCCTTAGTGGTGGCCCAGCCGCTGGGGCCGATCATCCAAAAGCAGATCACAACCTCCGGCGACCCCGAAGGTCTGGAATTGGTGAAAGTTGAAACCGCTTTCCGGGCAGGGCAGCGCTTGCACCGGGTTGTGACTCAGGGTTAAAAGGACCACAGAATGGCTGCCGAAAAGCCCACCGTTTACATCCTGCGCGGCGATGACCGGGAACAGATCGAAACCCGGCTGCATGATTTCAGCGCGCGCCTGGGCGAACCGGACATGGCCGAAATGAACACCTCCCACCTGGAGGGAAAATCCACCACATTAAATGACCTGCGAGCGGCTGCCCTGGCGATGCCCTTCCTGACGGAACGCCGGCTGGTGATCGTGGAAGACGCGATCCAGCCTTTTGCAGGCAATGGCAAGGATAAAGATCGCCAGGCGTTCCTCGCTTTGCTCGAGTCCCTGCCACCCACGACTGCTCTGGTGCTGGTCATCCCCGATTCCAAAAAATATCGGAAGGGTGAGTTTGAGTGGGAAACCCTCAAAGTGAAGCACTGGCTGATGAGCTGGGTCAACAGGCACACAGAACAGGTGATGATCCTGGATTGCGCCCTGCCCACGGACGCGGAAATGAACCAGTGGGTGCGGGCCAAAGCCGCGGAACTTGGCGGCAGCCTGACCCCCGCGGCGGTGAGCGCTTTGGTGGAACATGTCGGCAACAACACCCAGCGCGCTGCCCAGGAGATCACCAAGCTCCTGACCTATGTTAATTACGCCAGGCCGGTGGATGATATTGATATTAGAGACCTAACAACCCAGGACCAGCAGGCCAGCATCTTTGATATGGTGGATGCGATTGGCAACCGGAACGGCCAGGAAGCGGTCAAAACCCTGCATATCCTGCTGGAAGACAGCGACCCCCTGCCGCTTTTCGGGATGATCGTCCGCCAATTCCGGCTGATGCTTCAGGCGAGGGAGATCCTCGATTCCGGAGGCAGCCAGGCGGATATCGCCCGTATCCTCAGACAACATAGCTATGTCGCCCAGAAAGTCTCTGGCCAGGCGCGCCAGTTCAGCCTGCCGGCCCTTGAAACGATCTATCATCAGCTGCTGCAAATTGACGTGGATGGCAAATCCGGCGGGATGGATGTCGGGCTGGCGCTGGATGTCCTGATTGCCCAGTTGGCCGGATAAGGAGAAACGACGATGCACGGTCTGGTCACTTTATTGCCCGAACCCTATTTCGCCCAGGTAGAATCCCTCTGGGACGGCCTGGAGGTGAACTTCGGATTGAATGGGATTCGCATCACACCTTATCCCCATTTCTCCTGGAATATCGCTGAGAACTACGAACGCCCGGATATGGATTACGGTGTGGCTGAGACCGCTCTGGAAACGCCAATCTTCAAGGTACAGACCGGCGGTATTGGCATTTTCCCGGCGCCGGTACCGGTGCTGTTCATCAAAGTTTTGCGCAACCCCGTTCTGGACGCCCTGCACAAACAGCTTTGGGAGCGGATGACGCCCATTAGCACGGATCTGAGCCCTTATTACAATGCTGAGAATTGGCAGCCCCATATCAGCCTGGCCTATGGCGACCTGACTACCGAACGGGTCCCCGAAGTGCGCGCCTGGCTGGAGGCGCAGGGTTCTTTTGAGTGGGAAATGGAAGTCAATAACATCTGTTACATCCATGAACCGGATGGGCAGGTGGGCGAATTGCAGTTGGATGTTCCACTGCAAGGGGTGGAAGAGCTGTAGGTTCCGGTATATCCCTTTTTGGCCAACATAATTCACCTATACATCATTTTTATGTATTTCGCAGTGAGTAATCTCCTAATTGAAATACTGTTCAGAAATTTAACCCCTTTCCCGTCCCTTCCCCTCAGTGAGGGGAAGGGTGCCGAAGGCGGGATGGGGTATTTATTCCGTCCCATGCGCTTTCTTCGTAGGGGCGTCCCTTGTGGACGCCCTTTTTAATTAGGCGGGCACGGGACATATCCTTTTTAAGGCTTCCCCTTGAGGGGAAGCTGTCTGCGTAGCAGACTGATGAGGTGATGAACCCCTCATCCGGCCATGTGTGCCACCGTCCCCCT
>CAYUSC010000100.1:3639-9827 GCA_964447265.1 uncultured Candidatus Brevefilum sp. | reverse complement strand
AAGGGATTTACTCTTCCACAATATCGATAGATTGGATCTTCACCCCGGGATATTCCGGGTGCATTGGGTCACGCGCGGGAATGGCGAAAACCACATCCATCCCATCCACCACCTCGCCAAAGACGCTGTGTTTGCCGTCCAGCCAGGGGGTTGGCACATGGGTGATGAAGAATTGGGAGCCGTTGGTGTTTGGGCCGGCATTTGCCATGGAAAGGATGCCCGGTTTGTTATGGCGTAATTCGTTGTTGAATTCATCCTTGAAGGAATAGCCGGGGCCGCCTGCGCCGGTTCCAGTCGGGTCGCCACCCTGCGCCATGAAGTTCATGATCACCCGATGGAAAATCGTGTCATTATAAAATCCCTCGCAGGCGAGGAACACAAAGTTATTAACGGTTCTGGGAACCTGCTTTTCAAAGAGGTCGATGGTGATGTCGCCCTTATCGGTATGCATGACCGCTTTATAATTCTTGGCCAGGTCAATCACCATCTCCGGGGCGGATGCCCACTGCTGTCTGTTTTTTGCCATTACTGCCTTTCTTCTCCGTTATTCAATAAATTAATTAGATCAGTTCGTACAATTCAACCAACACACCGTTGGCTGTCTTCGGGTGAATAAATGCCATTTTGCGACCGGGCAGTTCAATCGGCGTCTCATTGATCAAACGCGCCCCTTTTTCCTTCAGGATGGCCAACATCCCTTCAATATCCTCAACTTCGAGGCAGAGATGATGCAAACCTTCCCCACGCTTCTCCAGGTATTTTCCCAATCCCGATTCCGGGTCGGTCGGCTGGACCAGCTCCACTTCGCTCTCTCCCACCGGGATGAAAGCGACTTTGGAAGCCTGTGAGGGGACATCCTCGATATGGTCCAGTTCCAGGCCCATTACATCCCGCCAGAAACCCAGGGCTGAATCGATATCCTCCACAACAATCGCAACATGATTGACTTTTTTCACTGCTGCCATGATAGCTCTCCTTAGATGAATGTTGGTGGGCGGTATTGACCCCAAACCTGCCGCAGGACGTTGCAGATCTCGCCCAGGGTGATATTGCTCTCGGCGCATTCAACCAATAAAGGCATCAGAGGGGTATCGCCTTTAGCGGCTGTTTCCAACTGACCTAAAAGCTGGCTCACTTTCTCGCCATCACGCCGTTCGCGCAATGCAGCCAGCCGTGCTTTCTGGTCTTCTTCCACTGATGGGTCCACCCGCAGAGATTCAAGTTCGATTTCCTCATTTACCTGGAAATCATTCACACCGACCACAACCTCGTCTCCGCTCTCGATCGCCCGCTGCACTTGGTAGGCCGCTTCCTGAATCTCACGCTGCATAAAGCCGGTGTTTATGGCGTTTAATGCGCCGCCCATGGCATCGATCTTCTCAATATAATCCATCGCCATAGCTTCGATCTTATCCGTCAGTGATTCAACCACGAAGGACCCGCCCAGGGGATCCACCGTATCGGCTACGCCTGATTCATGAGCAATGATCTGCTGTGTGCGCAAAGCTACCCGCACGGATTTCTCCGTGGGCAGCCAGAGCGCCTCGTCCATGCTGTTGGTATGCAGAGACTGCGTTCCGCCCAGCACGGCCGCCAAAGCCTGCAGTGTGACTCGCACGACATTGTTCTCAGGTTGTTGGGCCGTCAGAGTTGAACCGGCTGTCTGAGTATGAAAGCGAAGTCGTAAGGATTTCTCATCCTCTGCGCCAAATCGTTCTTTCATGATCTTTGCATATAGCCTGCGGGCCGCCCGGAACTTGGCGATTTCCTCCAGGAAGTTATTATGAGCATTGAAGAAGAACGAAAGCTGGCTGGCGAAATCGTCCACTTTCAATCCGGCATCAATCGCGGCCTGAATATAGGCAATCGCATTCGCCAGGGTGAAAGCCACTTCCTGAGCGGCAGTCGAACCCGCCTCGCGGATATGATAACCTGAAATGCTGATTGTATTCCAGCGGGGGATTTCGTCCTTGCAGAACTTGAACACATCCGTGATCAGGCGCATGGACGGTTCGGGTGGGAAGATATACGTCCCGCGGGCGACATACTCCTTGAGGATGTCATTTTGGATCGTCCCACGTAATTTACTCAACGGAACGCCCTGCTTTTTGGCCACGGCAATGTAGAAAGCCAACAACACTGCCGCCGGAGCGTTGATCGTCATACTTGTGGAAACTTTATCCAGCGGGATATCCTTGAAGAGCGTCTCCATATCTTCTACCGAAGAAATCGACACGCCGACTTTGCCGACTTCACCCTGCGCCAGGGGATCATCCGCATCATAACCGATCTGGGTTGGCAGGTCAAAAGCCACCGAAAGGCCGGTCTGACCCTGTTCCAGCAGGTAGCGGTAACGGGCGTTGGATTCCTGGGCGGTGGCATAGCCGGCATACTGCCGCATGGTCCAGAACCGCCCACGGTACATGGTTGGCTGTACCCCCCGGGTATAGGGGTATTCCCCGGGGAAACCCAGGGATTCTTGATAATCAAAATCTTCTGGCGGAACCATCACCGGCGGGAGTTCAATCCCGGATGAAGTCAAAAATTTATCCCGACGTTCGGGATACTTACGGATCAATGGGTCAAAGACCTCATCTTCCCATCTTTTCATCTCATCATTTAAAGACATTCATACCTCAAATGGTTTTCAATTTTGGTTTAGGGCTAATCTCAAGTATACCCGAAACCCATTTTGCCTACCTGCACATTTTTTAAGGAACAAAATCACATATTGTCGCTTGATTGCTTTTCTGGTAAAATCCTTTAGCTTGTCCGTTGTACCCTTCGGGCAAGACAAATCAACATTAGAAAGCACGAAAGGGCTTGTAGAGATGAAAGTACTATTGATCAAAGATGTTTATAAATTAGGTCGGGCCGGCGAGATTAAAAAAGTCGCCAATGGTTACGGCCGCAACTACCTCATCCCCCAGGGTTATGCTGTTATGGCAACCCCCGGCGCTGCCAACCAGGCCGGACGGATTAAAGTCAAGGCAACTGAACGCCGCGCGGTGTTGAATGCTGAATTGGCTTCCGTGGCAGAGGTGTTGGAAGGCAAAGTCTTGACCTTCGCTGTCAAGGCCGGAGAAACCGGCAAGCTTTACGGTTCCATCTCCGATCAGGATATTGTGGAATTCGTCAAAGATAATTTCGAAATTGAACTGGAAAAACGCCAGGTCGAAACCGAACCTATCCGCGAACTGGGCATCTACACCGTCCCCGTTCATTTGACAATGGACCTCGTCCCCCACATCAAGGTCATCATCCACCGTGAAGGTGAAATGCCGACTGAGGAAGAAGAAGCCCTCATTGAAAAACCTGCCAAGGCTCAGGTGGTTGAAGAAACCGTTGTGGAAATGGTTGCAGAGCCTGAGGTCGAAGAAGTTGTGGAAGAAGCCGCTGAGGACGAAAGCGAAGAAGCCGAAGCCTAAGCTCCAAACCACAGAAAGATAATTAACCGGCCTGATTGTGAATTTTTCACCAGGCCGGTTCTTATTTGAGCTATAATACGGCCATGACACAAACACTCGGACAACAACTCAAGGCTATCCGCCAGTCGAGGGGGATCAAACTTGAAGAGATTGCCGAAATAACCCATATCCGTCTGAACTATCTGGAAGCCATTGAAGAGGGCGATGTTGAAAACCTGCCCTCTCCGGTGCAGATGCGCGGTTTTCTCCGGCTATACGCGGATACTCTGGGTGTAAAATTCGAGGATCTGCGGGTTCAGGGTTATCACCTGACCCGCGCCGACGCACAGGAAGCTGCCCAGAATGACGCAGATTCTGATGAAATTGAGAACCTCAAATCAGAAACCGTTTCTTCTGACGTATCCATCGATAACGATTCTCCCTTAAATGTTGAGCCTGCTGAAGAGCCGCTAGTCGAAGAAGAAATCACCACGGAAGAGATAAACATTGAACCTCAACCGGTTGAGGACCAGCCAGAACCTGTGGGTGATAAAACTCCGGAAGCGAGGTTGATCTTCACAGAGATCGGCGATCAGCTTCAACAAAGGCGCGACCTCCTGAGTTTATCCCTGGAAGATGTCGAAACGCATACCCATGTCCGCAAGCACTATTTAGAGCTTATTGAAGCCGGCGCTTTTGGAGAACTCCCCTCACCGGTACAGGCCCGCGGGATGCTGGCTAATTATGCCGAATTTCTGAATTTGGACGTGGATGCGATCCTGCTGTATTACGCTGAGGGGTTGCAGAAGCAACGCCTCGAATCTCAGATTGCTGCGCCGAAACATACGCCCGCCAGGTCGCTCAGCCCGAAAGCGCTCCAACTCAAAAACTTCTTTTCCATTGACCTGTTTGTCATCGCGGGTATATTCCTGGTCTTTGCCTCGTTCATCATCTGGGGTGTCAACCGGATCATGTCGGTTGAAATTTCCGAGGCGTCTGCCACAGACCTCCCTGAAGTCGCGGATGTCCTTCTGGCAACCAGCGCAGCCGAAACTCCCACCCCGGAGTTGGACCAGACGGATGAAGGCATGGCTGGGACGGCCGAAGGTGGTGAAACTGGCGAAGTTGCTGAAACGCCGCTCTTCACTTCCATTGCCAACACCAGCCCTATTAACATTGTGGTCATTCCCCGTCACAACACCTGGGTTCAGGTGTATGTGGATTATGAACTGGTTTTTGAAGGGCGTATGCTCAGCGGCAATGCCTATGATTATTCCGCGAATGCCCTTATCGAACTCAATACCGGAAATGCCGGCTCCCTCCAGATATATTTTAACGATCAGGATGTTGGCAGCATCGGCCTGATCGGGCAGGTTGCGGATCTGATATTCAACGAAAACGGTCTTGTGCAACCAACGGCCACTGTGACGCCAACACCTACAATGACGCCGCAAGTGACGGACGCCCCAACACCAACCCCGACACCCACCAATGACGAAGCCAACTAGAAAAACCTATCACCTGATCTCATTGGGCTGTCCCAAGAATCTGGTCGATTCAGAGTCAATGGCCGAACTGCTCAACCATGAAGGCATGACTCCTGTGGATAACCCCGAAACGGCGGAATACCTGATCGTCAACACCTGCGGCTTCCTGCAGGCCGCCCGGGACGAGGCGATCGATGTATTGACCGATTTGGCTGGTGAGAAAATGGGCTGGCAAAAATTGATCGCTGCCGGTTGCATGACCGAACGCTATCGCCAGGAAATCATCAATTCGGTCCCTGGCATAGATGGTCTTTTAGGTACCCGCCGCTGGATGGACATCATGGATGTGATCCGCCAAACGGATAAAAACCGCCAGGCTATCCCTTATACCCATTTTCCCCAGGTTCAAACAGTCGGTCTGGATGAAAAAGGCGCACATCGGGTCGCTGTACAGGGCGGCAGTGCATATCTCAAAATTGCTGACGGCTGCCGGCGGGCTTGCGCCTACTGCACCATTCCCCTGATCAAAGGCACTTTGGTCAGTCGCTCAATCGATTTGATTCTCGATGATGCCAGAGCGCTGGCCGATATGGGCACCCAGGAGATCGTCCTGATCGCCCAGGATGTGACCGATTACGGTCATGACCTGCAAATAAAGGGCGGCCTGACCACCCTGTTGGAAAAACTTGTCAAAACCGTTCCGGATATTCCCTGGATCCGGTTGATGTACACCTTCCCAGGTTATGTCACCCAGCCGTTGATTGACTTGATGGCTTCCGAGCCACAAATCGTTCCCTATCTGGACATGCCTCTCCAGCACGCCGATCCCCGAGTCCTTAAAGCCATGCACCGTCCCAGCCAGATGGATACGGTCCGTGAAACACTTTTCGCCATTCGGGACAGGATGCCGGAAGCGGCCCTCCGAACCACCTTTATTGTCGGTTATCCCGGCGAGGATGAGCTGGCCTTTGAAAACCTGGTGAAGTTCACTCAGGAAATTCAATTCGATCATATGGGTGCTTTCACCTACTCCTTCGAAAAGGGCGCTCCGGCCGAACCGTTGGGTGATCCCTTCTCTGCAGAACAAAAAGAGGAACGGCTGGAATCTCTGATGCAGATCCAAGCGGAAATCTCACTTTCCCGCAATCAGCGGTTCATTGGAAAAGTGCTGGATGTCCTGGTGGAAGGGGTGGATGAAGAAAACCGGATCTCCATTGGCCGCTCCTATCGGGATGCCCCCGAAGTTGACGGTCTGGTGATCATTGAGGATCTGGCCCCGGTCGGAGAAATGGTG
>CAYUSC010000100.1:782-3539 GCA_964447265.1 uncultured Candidatus Brevefilum sp. | reverse complement strand
GTGCCGCCATCCGTTGGGGTTGGCGTAGAAGGCACCGATGTTGGCGGATGCTGGATTTCCCAACACTTATCGCCTGCAGTTTGGGCCAGTTCCTGAAAATCCGGGTCAACCCCAATCGCTGAAGCCTTATCAAAATATTCCTGTGCCTGACACCATTTCCGTTCATTGGCCAAAACGGAGCCCAGTTCGTTCGCTGCGCGTTGGAACCGTTGAGAAGCCGTCAATCCGGTCCCATCCCGTAAATTCGGGAGTGCCAGATAGACCTGCTCAAAATAGGTGTAAACCTGATTCCAATCCACTTCCCAATAACTGGCGCCGGTGATGTAGAGCCGCGTCCAGGAACGTATGCCTTCCGCCGTGGAATCAAGTGGGGCAAACTGCTCAGCCAGGCTCAGGTCGTAAATACCGGGTTCCAGGCTGCCATCCACCAGAATCTTATCCAAACCGCGATTTCGCAGGGCGATGTAGAACATGCCGTCCACCTCGACTGCCCGATAAGTCAGGTTCTTCTCTCGCAGGGCTTCCAGGGTGGTGATCGCTTCATCCCAGGACTCAGCCGCCAGTAAAGCCGTGGCGGAATTGAACATATCCTCTTCGCCGCGGGTATCGGGTGTGGGGGTCACTGTGGGTTCAGCCGATGTTGCGGCTGGCTGTGCCGTCGCAGCGCCGGAGATATCCAGCATCAGCAGTGTCTGGGTATAAAGCTCGCTCAACGCCGTCTTTTGTTCCTCGGTCAGGTATTGGGACATTTCGTCCAGAACCCAGTCCAGGCGGGTCTTAGCCACTTCATAGCGGCCTTCTTCAATATCCGTGCGGGCCAGTTCAAGCTGTGCGTCGATTTTCGGGCCAGCTTGCGCTTCGGCCAAAGCCAGACGGTCGTTGATCGCCTTGGGGATACCTAAGGCGGAGCCCGCCAAAATGATCAGCAAGCCAATCAGCAAGCCGATTAAATACCAGGATGAACGTCGTTGAAAGAATTTCTTCTTGTCTTTTTTCTTTTTATTTTCGGGGACGGGTTGCGTCACCTCAGGGTTGTTTTCAGTCATAGCGGAGATTATACCTTAATCCAAATTAGAGTTGTACCAGAAGACGCAGGTCTTTCCAGATCGGCACGGCGGCCGCCAAAGCGCCCAATGCAGCCCCGCCCACAGCCAATAAGACTGCCGAGAAGGTCAAACCCAGCCCCTGATAGATCAGCCACGTCACCGCCCCACCCAGGGCTGCCCCAACGACGCTTCGCACGAAGGAATCCCTGAAACGATACGGTTCCGGAGCTTTCCGGTTGAGCAAGATCACCAGGATTAAGGCCTGAATACTATACGAAAGCGAATTAGCCAGTGCAATGCCCCCGGCTGCCAGCGGCCGCATCAACCCAATCGCCAATCCGATGTAGACGATCAACCCCGTGAAGGACACAACCATCGGTATGAAAGCATTTTGCTTGGCGTAAAAAGCCCGGACACCGACCTCGACAATACTGTGCCCTAATAGGCCGATCATATAGCCCTGGGTTGCCCAAAGGATCATCTGGGCATCCTCCAGTGAAAAGCCAAAGGCCACCTGGATTAGTGGCAGGCTCACCAGTGAAATAATCACCGTCAGCGGCAGTGAGAGCGCAATCATCACCCGCAGCGACCTTTCAATCGTGTCCTTGAAGGCCTGCCTTTTGTCCTCTGCCGCCAGACCGGCCAGCGTCGGCAACAGCGCGGTTGCTATCGCCGTCCCGATCAGGGTTTCCGGTACTTGCTGGATCCACCAGCCATAACTCAAGGCCGTCACCGACCCGGTGACCAGGCGTGACGCAAGGTTATCCCGGGCCAGGAAGATCAACTGGATGAAAACCATACTGATCAGGCGCGGCCCCATCAGGCGCAGCACCTCTTTCATGCGTTCATCCTTGAAATTGATTTTCGGCGACCAGTGGAAGTGGTACTTGATCAGCCCTGGTATCTGGATCAACAGATGCAGCGCAGCGCCGATGATCACGCCATAGACTAAACCCTGAATTCCCAATCCAAAGGCAGGTAGCTGCACCCCGCCCAGAACCAATCCCTCTTCCGGCGCTAAAATGACTGCACCGAAAATCTGCCCCAGATCATAGAGCAACGGCGCGATCGCCGGCAGCAGGAAATGCTGGTTGGCCTGCAACCCCGCCATCACCAAACCGCTGATCGAGAAGATCAGGGTTGAAATCAGGTTCATTCGCATCAACTGGACGGCCAGTTCCTGCTGCTCAGGAGTGAACCCCGGCGCAATCCCTAACTGCCCCCGAACCAACGGACCCGCCAAAAGGGCCACCACAATCGCCAGCACCCCGGTGATTATGAAGGCCAGGTTTGCCACCTGCGAAAAGAGTCTCCAGGCAGCCTCCCGTCCATCCTTCGAGAGCGTAGCGCTCAGGACCGGGATAAAGGCAATCGCTAAAGCCCCGCCGGAGATCAATGCAAATAGCAAATCCGGCAGGTTATTGGCCGCGTTGAAAACATCAAGTTCTTGTGAGAGACCGAATTGGCGTCCAATGATGATCGTGCGCAGGACCCCTAATAGTTTATCCGCCCCGAAAAACACCGCTAACAACAATGAGATCCGGGTCAATCGACTGGTTTTCTTCATCGTTTTCCTTTCTGATTTGCAGCTCAGTTGCCCTGATTATGCCATAATCACCCCACTCTGACCAGTTACACGCTAACTTACCTCACCTCTCACCGGGAATGTTACAATTAGAACAATGAATACCAATGCAAAAACCGGAAAGCT
>CAYUSC010000100.1:0-772 GCA_964447265.1 uncultured Candidatus Brevefilum sp. | reverse complement strand
TGTTTCCTGACAGTTTTGCAATCTGTGATCAGCAAGCTATTGCATCAATTGGGCGTCGAGAATGAACTGATCACACTCAACGAGCATAATGAGATGATGGAAGCCCAGAACATCCTCGTGCGGCTTGCCAAGGGTGAAACCATGGCAATCATCTCCGATGCCGGCACGCCGGTCTTCGCCGACCCCGGACAACATCTGCTGGAATTGCTCTACCAATCCGGCATTCCGGTTTCACCGATCCCCGGCCCGGCCTCCCTGATGGCCGCGCTATCCCTTTGCGATTTCCCTATTACTCGCTTCGTGTTTGCCGGTTTCCCACCGCGCAAAACGGAACTGCGCGAGAAATTCCTGTCGGATTATAAGTCCGTGAATGTCCCCCTGATCCTGATGGATACCCCCTACCGGCTGACCAAGATGCTGGAGGAAGTCCAAACGGTTTTCGGCAAAAACCAGCAGATCCTGCTGGCTTGCGATATGACCCTTAAGAAAGAGGGCGTTTATCGCGGCGCGGTCAGCAACATTCTGCCCAAAGTGTCAGGCCAAAAACGGGAGTTCATCCTGATCCTCGACTTGAACCGGCGGAGGCGCAGATAGATGACCGCATCCAAGACGCTCTCAATCCGGGACATAACCATTCCCCTGCCGATTTTCCTCCCCGACGCCACCCTCGGTTACGTCCGGGCTGTGGACTCGCAGGACCTGCTGGGCGTGGGCATTCAGGCGCTGGTGATGAACACCTTCCACCTGATGCAAAAACCCGGTTCCAGCACCA
>CAYUSC010000099.1:0-9867 GCA_964447265.1 uncultured Candidatus Brevefilum sp. | reverse complement strand
GCGGGCAACCATTTCTTCTTTACGGATTTGATTGAGGAAGGCTTTTCACCCCATGAGGTTGAAGAGGTCTGGATGAGCCTGACCAGTCAGCCGGATGTTACCCTGGATGTGACCGAATTCTGGCCTATGAAATTAGAAGCACTCAAGCAGCACGCTTCTCAAATTGGCGATCCGGCTGACTTTGAAAAGCGGATGCGAGACCGGGTGACGGACGCTGAAACCGGTGAAATGAAATTGGAAGAGACTTTTCGTGTGATCAAATTCCGGAGGGCTTAGGAATGGACTTTTTGGAAAAGGCAAAACAGCTCAGCGAATATACTGTGGCAACCCGAAGGGATTTGCATCGCCACCCTGAACTTGGATTTGAAGAGGTACGGACGGCAGGGATCGTAGCCGATACCTTAAGAGACCTGGGGATGGAGGTCACCACCGGGGTGGGTAAGACCGGCGTGGTGGGCCTGCTGGAAGGCAAGCAAAAGTCACCTGTGGTGCTGTTGCGCTTTGATATGGATGCGCTGCCAATTCTGGAAGAAAACGAAGTTGACTATGTCTCGGAAGTGCCCGGGAAAATGCATGCCTGCGGGCATGACAATCATGTCGCGGTTGGCCTGACTGTGGCGAAGATCCTGGCAGAGATGCAGGATTTGCTGCCTGGGACGGTCAAGTTTGTTTTCCAGCCTGCTGAAGAAGGGGATGGCGGCGCAGAGTTGATGGTAGCGGAAGGCGTACTTGCAAATCCGACACCGGATGCCGCCCTGGCGATGCATGTCTGGAATGAAAAGCCGGTGGGTTGGTACGGACTTAAGTCTGGACCGATGATGGCCGGCGCGCACACTTTCAGGGTGAAAGTCACCGGGAAGGGTGGGCATGGCGCGATACCCCATCTCAGCATCGACCCGATTGCGGCAGCGGCGCATATCATCTCCGCTTTGCAGACGATTGTCTCCCGCAACGTCAATCCTTTGGATTCGGCCGTGGTGACTGTGGGAGCTTTGCATTCCGGGACTGTTTTCAATGTGATTCCGCAGACTGCGGTGTTAGAAGGCACGATCAGAACCTTTAAGGCTTCTGTATTCGATACGGTTGAAAAACGCTTCCGGGAGATAGTGGAGAATGTTGGCCAGGCCATGGGTTGCGACACGGAGATTGAAATCGTTCGGGCTACCTATCCGGTGGATAACGACCCGATGCTGGCGGATTTGATGGCGGATGTCGTGCGCAAAATCCAGGTGGATGCAGATGTGGACCGGGCGTATCAGACAATGGGATCGGAAGACTTTTCTTATATGACCCAGGACTTGCCGGGCTGCTATATGCTCGTAGGATCTGCCAATGCTGAAAAGGGATTGAATTATGGTCACCACCATCCCCGCTTCAATATTGACGAAACCTGTTTGCCTTATGCAGTGGCAGTCATGGCGCAAGGTGCTGTGGAAACCTTGAAGAAACTCAACTGAAACCTTTAAATCAAGCGGCCAGCACCGCTTACCAGATTTTGTAAAGACCGAATTAGAAATTATTGATGCCCGCATTGGTGCATAGATTGTGAATATTGGTGAATTATTCTGAAAAGAAGCCTTTATCTAATAAGAAAGTTTTTCGCACCTGGCTGCCATTGGTTGCAAGCTGGCTGCTGATGAGCATCGAGCTGCCAGCGATCAATGCCATTGTGGCGCGTCTGGCGAACCCGGAAATTAGTCTGGCAGCTTATGGCGGTGTGGTTTTTCCCATTGCGCTGATCATTGAAGCACCGATTATTATGCTCCTGGCGGCTGCAACCGCCCTCAGCCGAGATTGGGCATCCTACCAGAAGTTGAAGAAGATCACCCTCTGGATGGGTGGCGTGCTGATGGCGCTGCATATCCTGATTGCCGTCACCCCCTTATTTGATTTCATCACCAATGTCATATTAAAATCACCCCCTGAGACCATCGAACCGGCCCGGCAGGGTTTTCTCTACCTTTCACCCTGGACCCTTGCCATTGCCTATCGGCGGTTCCAGCAGGGGACAATGATCCGCTTTGGGCATTCCCGAATGGTGGGGCAGATCACTTTTGCCCGTCTTGTCACTGTGGCGATCGTGATCACTGTTGGTTTTATTGTCAAAACAATACCCGGACCGACATTGGCCGGTGCAGCTCAGGGAATTGGTGTGACCGTCGGAGCGATCTATGCCGGCATGCTTGGACGCCGTATTCATCCGGAAATCCATTCAGCGCTACCGGTCGAAACCCCCTTGACGATGAAGAAATTTATGGTGTTCTATCTGCCATTGGCAATGACATCAGCGTTATGGTTGCTCTGGCAACCATTTATCAGCGCCGCAATCTCGCGGATGCCAAATCCTCTGCAATCTCTGGCTGTCTGGTCAGTGATTTCAGGGCTCTTGTTCATCTTCCGCAGTCCCGGTGTTGCCTATAATGAAGTTATGGTTGCGTTGTTGGAAGATTTTGACGCCAAACCCGCTTTGAAGAAATTTGCCTGGGACATTTCCCTGGGCCTGACGGGCGTCCTTCTGCTTTTCGTGGCGACACCGCTTTCCAGCTACTGGCTTCAATTCATCGCCGCCATGCCTGTGGATTTGATCCCATCCGGTCGCGTTGCGCTTGCCCTGGCGATCCCGTTGGGTGTGCTCAGCGTTTACATCAGTTATTACCAGGGCTTCCTGATCCAAAGCTCGGTAACTAAGAGCGTTGCCGAATCGGTGGTGGCGTTCCTGATTGCCATGATTGGTGTCCTTCTCGTCGGAATCATTACCAAGGCGTTCGTTGGCATCTATATCGCCTCGGTCGCCTATACCTTTGCTCATCTCATTCAGGCCGCCTGGTTGGCGCTGCGGAGCAAGTCATTGCGCCTGGCTGAACCGGAGACTGCTTAGGCTTTTCGGTTGAGCAGATGCTGGGTCAGTTCGAGTAAAGCGTCGCTGTAATCGTTAGGTTCGGGGAAAACGGATGCAAGCGAGCTGAAAGCCTGATCGGTGAGCTTGCCTGCTTCACTCTCAACCTGTTCCCGAATGCCGCATTGCTCCAATAATGCCGCCATTTGCTGGACATCTTCCTGCGAAAGATCTTCGTTTTGCCACAAAGAACGAAATTCCAGGCATTGAGCCAGACCAAAGAGGTTCGGTAAGGTTTTCTTGCGGGCCAGAATATCGCTGGCTGCGGATTTGCCGGTAACCTCCGGATCACCCCAAATTCCAAGAATATCATCCTGAATTTGAAAAGCAAGACCAAGAAATTTACCAAATTCGGATAGTTTTCGGTATTCGGTCTCGGTTTGTCCGGATACCAGCGCTCCAAGGCCGGCAGTGAAGGCAATCAGCGCGGCGGTTTTTCCTGCGATCATCTCTTTATATGACTGAACGGTGACATCCGGGTTGGTTTCGAAGGAGATATCCAGATATTGGCCCTGGGTCAGATGCAGGCATACCTCATTGAGCGCTCTGGCGGCATCCAGGACGACATAATGGTTACAAGTCTTGGTCAGATCTAACATGCTGAGTTGGGCGATGCTGAACAGCGCATCCCCGGCATTGATCGCCTGAGCGGTTCCGTAACGATGCCAGAGGGTGAGCCGCCCGTGGCGCATGGGGGATTCATCTTCAATGTCATCATGGATCAGGGTGAAATTGTGCAGCAGTTCCACGGCGACTGCAGCGGGCATCGCTTTATGGGGCTCTTCTCCAAAAGCGCCGGTTGCCAACAGTGTGATCAGCGGCCGTATACGCTTGCCTGTTGAAGCCTTTGTGGAGGGGTTCGTTTCCCAGCCCATGTGATAGCGCAGCATCTGACCCAGCTCGGTGCTGGTTCGGAAATCGATGGAGTCGATGAAATTATTCAGTGCGCCTTCAATTTGGGGGACGAGAAGAGCTTGCAGATTTTCCAATGTCATGAATGGGTCAATTCTTTTTTATGAGTTTAGTGAAGGAAAGGTCGGCCAGGTGCAGGGTGCCGGAGGCAAACATCGCAATTCTGACCTGATCCAAGATCATTTGCATGGTCATAATCACAGCCTGTTCGGATTCGACGGCGGCTTTCAGGAACAACCCGGCCATGCCGCCCAGGTTGGCGCCAAGCGCCAGGGATTTAACAATGTCAATCCCGGTTTTCAGTCCGCCGGAGGCAATGATGGGGAGGGTTTTGCTCTCCTCACGGATATTCAAAATCGAATCGGCTGTCGGAATACCCCAATCGATAAAAGCGGCTGCGGTCCGGGCGCGATAGGGATCATCAATCCGGTGCATTTCAACCTGGGACCAGGAAGTCCCGCCTGCACCGGCAACATCGATCGCGGCCACACCGATATCCAGCAACCTGCGGGCGGTTTCCCGCGAGATGCCCCAGCCGACTTCCTTGACAATGACCGGTATGGTCAGCTTATTGACAACAGGGCTAATCTTTTCAGCCAGATGGGAGAAATCATGGTTGCCTTCAGGTTGAAGGGCTTCCTGCAGGGGGTTGAGGTGCAGGATCAGGGCGTCAGCTTCAATCATATCAACAGCCCGGCGGCATTCATCCGGTCCGTAGCCATAGTTTAACTGGACCGCACCGAGATTGGCAAAGAGCAGGATATCGGGTGCAACACTACGAATATTAAAGGTGTCGGCTAGTGCGGGGTTTTCAATGGCCGCTCGTTGTGAGCCGACGCCCATAGCCAGGCCTAATTGCTGAGCTGCGATGGCTAAATTTCGGTTTATTCGTGTAGCGATATCGGTTCCGCCGGTCATGGATGAAACGAGAATGGGTACCGGCTGGCGTTTGCCAAAGATGGTCTGGCTGAGATCAACATCATCCAGATTTATTTCAGGAAGCGCCTGGTGGATCAGACTGTAGCGCTCCAGGCCGGTGGCCAGGCCGGATTGCACGTCTTCTTCCAGGTTGATCCGGATGTGTTCTGATTTCCTGTGATTTATTTGAGTATCTTTTTCCATAATCTTGTGTTTATTATCTATGAAATTGACCTGCAGGCTTGACAGTAGGCTAAGGCAGGTTAGAATTTGGTTAGATCATCTCAAGTTAGAGGAGGCGCTATGTCCGATACATTATCAGAGGTCAAAGAAGTCATCGTTGATGTGTTAAAGATTGATGATGCTAATATTACCCCGGAAACTCGTTTCATTGAAGATTTAAAAGCTGACTCCATGGATCAGTTCTTCCTGATCGACGGTTTTTGCGAGAAATTTGATATCACCATTTCAGATGAAGATGCCCGCGATATCAAATCCGTGCAGGATGCTGTAACCTATATCGATAATCATAAATAATCCCAAATTTTCTTCTTGCACAGTGAGGCTCAAGAAGGCTGATAATCGCTTTCCTGGGTCTATTAAATGACAGAAAACAAAGAACTCCCTGAATTAGGGAGTTCTATTGGTTTAAGCAAACAGGCTATATCAGTATTATTTAATCATCCCCGGAATTTCTTCCGGGTAATGCGCCACCTGAATACCCGCTTTCTGCAGAGCTTCGATCTTGGCCTGGGCAGTCCCGACGCCGCCTTCGATGATCGCGCCGGCATGCCCCATGCGTTTATTGGCCGGAGCCGCCTGGCCCGCAATGAAACCGATGACCGGTTTGGTCATGTGTTCGGCCACAAAGGCCGCCGCTTTTTCCTCCTCACGACCGCCAATTTCGCCAATCATCACCACCACGTCCGTCTGGGAGTCCCCTTCAAAATGAGAGAGAATCTCGCTGAAATGGGTTCCGATGATCGGATCGCCGCCAATGCCAACGCAGGTGCTGGTGCCGATCCCGGCTTGTTTCAGGGCATAAAGTACTTCATACGTTAGAGTGCCGGAGCGGGAGACCACGCCGACATTCCCTTTTTGGGTGATGGTGCTGGGGATGATGCCGACCTTGGCGGACCCGGGGGTGATCAGCCCTGGTGAGTTGGGTCCGATCAGGCAGACGTCTTTATCCCGGATGACCTGTTTGACCGTCACCATATCGTTGACCGGGATTCCCTCGGTGATGCAAATGATTAAATCAACCCCGGCATCGACCGCTTCCAGGATGGCATCGCCGGCGAACCGGGCGGGGACAAAGATCACGCTGGTATTCGCACCGGTGACTTCAACCCCGGTGCGCACTGAATCAAAAACGGGGATTTTGCCTTCCAACACCCATTCACCGCCGCGGCCGGGGGTCACTCCGGCGACGATATTGGTGCCATAATCCAGCATCTGGCGGGTATGGAACAGACCTTCCTGACCGGTTATACCCTGAACGATAAGCCGGGTTGAACCATTGACGAGGATGCTCATCAGGCTACCTCCTTGGCAAGATTGACGGCTTTTTCAGCCGCTTCTTGCAGGCTTTCAGCCGTGATAAGGTTGGCCTCGGCAAGAATTTGCCGGCCTTGAATATCATTGGTGCCGACCAGGCGGATCACAAAGGGAACGGACGGTTGCAGTTCTTCCAATGCTTGCTTGATACCGTTAGCCACTTCGTCGCAGCGGGTGATGCCTCCGAAGATATTAATCAACACAGTTTTAACTTGTGGATCTGAGAGGATAATTCGCAAGGCAGCGGCGACTTTCTCTGCGCTGGCGCCTCCGCCGATATCGAGGAAATTCGCCGGGAGCCCGCCCTTATGCTTGATGATATCCATTGAAGCCATGGCCAGCCCCGCGCCGTTGACCAGGCAGCCAATGTTGCCACCCAGTTTAATATAGGCCAGGCCGAATTTCCGGGCTTCGATTTCCTCGGGCACTTCCGCGGAAGTGTCCCGTTTATCCATCAAGTCCGTATGGCGGAAAAGCGCGTTATCGTCAACGATGATTTTGCCATCCAGGGCGATGATGTGGTTATCCGTGGTGATGACCAGGGGATTGATCTCCGCCAGGGTGGAGTCCAGTTCCTGATAGGCTGCATAAAGGTTCTGGCAAATCACGATGAACGAGCGCCAGAGGTCACGGGGAATTTCGATCTCAGCCGCCAGGTTGCGGATCTGAAAATCGCGCAAACCCAGAAGGGGGTTGATGCTGACCCGAGCGATTTTTTCGGGTGTCACTCGGGCAACCTCTTCAATTTCGATGCCGCCTTCCGCGCTGGCGATCATGACCGTTTCGCCGCGTTCACGGTCGATGGTCATTCCCAGATATATTTCCTGCTGGATGTTCACGCCTTCTTCAACCAACAGGCGGCGGACAGGGATATCTTTGATCCGGTTTCCCAGGATCTTGGAAGCTTCTTCTTCCGCTTCTTTGGGTGAATGGACCAGCCTGACTCCGCCTGCTTTCCCCCGGCCGCCGATTAAAACCTGGGCTTTAAGTACGACTGTTCCGTTAAGTTCCTCTGCAATTAATTTGGCTTCCTCGGGTGTGGAAGCCAAACGTCCTCTTGGTATGGGTATTTGATGTTGGGCAAAAATTTCTTTAGATTGGTATTCGTGGAGCCTCATGTCACTCTCGTTGTTAATATGTTGTTAAAAAAATTATACCATGAGGGTCATTCACATAAGGTTAAGGGTTTTGTAAAATTTAACGAAAAAGGGTGCTTGAGTATTCTCAAGCACCCAAATTTTCCAAAGCGAAAGGGATTAGCCTTTCAGGAAATCGTTGAGGGCATCCTTGCTGATCCGATAAGCAGCGCCGATTTTGCGAGCTTTGAGGTCGCCAGCTTCGATGGCTGCTACGACGTCTTCGGCGGAGACCTTCAGGAAGGTAGCCGCTTCGGCGGGGGTCATCACATCGGGCATGACGGAGGCAGCGGCTGCGCCGGCAGCCTGTCCGGCATTCTGGTTCCCCTGCATCTGGCTGTTCAGTGTGGAACCGAGTACATTACCGATCCCCATCCCGGCACCGATTCCGGCGGTGAGGCCAGCCCCACCATTGGGGTTCTGGGCGGCATCCCGCATGGCATCCGCGGCCTGCAACTGGGTGTAGGTCTGCATATCGAGCATACCCATAGCCCGCAGTTCTTCAGCGGATTTCTCGGAGGGTTTCAGGTTCCCGATGTAGAAGGAAATCAGCTGTAAGCCGATGGCCTTGAAATCATCCTGGGCTTTGGCCCGGACACCGGAAGAAAGTTCTTCGGTTAGGCCGATCAGTTCCAGAACACTCTTGGAAGCCGTGGTTTCACCAAGCAGGTCCTGCAGCTTCGAGAGGAGCATGGTGCGCAGGCGGTTTTCAATATCGCTGGTGCGATAGTAACCCTGAGCGCCCACAATCTGGGTCACGAATTGCTGGGGGTCAGCCACCTTGAAGCTGTAGGTGCCGAAGCCCTGCAGCAGCGCCACGCCGAGGCCAACGCCGGGGTTGCGGACGATGATCGGCTGGGGGGTGCCCCATTTGCGATCGGCAAATTCCTTCATGGAGACATAGAAGACTTCAGCCGTGAAGGGGGTGCGATCACCAAAGGCTTTACCAACCCAGTCAACCAACAGGGGAATGTTTGCCGTGGTGATGGTGTGGCGGCCAGCGCCAAGCACATCCAGGGCACGTCCATCCCGCATGAAGACAACATTTTGTGATTCTCGGACGATGACCTGAGAGCCAATTCGCAGATCGGCAATGCCGGTTTCTGGGAAGCGATGGACGATCTCGTCCGCCATTTCCTTCGGATATTCAACAACATCGAAAATTCTAGCCATATTCATTACTCCATTTTCTATTATTCAAATTCTAAATGACATCGATGCGCTTACTCAGCAGCGATATCTTTCATAACCTCTGAGCGTTTGTTGAAGGCATCAACGCATTGCTGGCTGACGGTCACCAGGTGGCGGATGGCGGCATCGAGGCCGTCGGTCCCCAGCGAGGCTTCCACATTGTC
Source organism: uncultured Candidatus Brevefilum sp. (assembly GCA_964447265.1). Taxonomy (GTDB): domain Bacteria; phylum Chloroflexota; class Anaerolineae; order Anaerolineales; family Anaerolineaceae; genus Brevifilum. The sequence continues at coordinate 1,093 of CAYUSC010000099.1, read as the reverse complement.
AATGGCTGAGCTGACCTGCTCGGAAAGACCCAGCAGGGCAGCGTCATATTCATAGACCTGAGCCAGCTTATCTTCCTTGATCTTGATGGCGTCAAAGATCCCGCTGTAGCCATAGGAGGCTGTCTTGACCCGGTCAATGAACTGACGGATCTTGATCGCAGCAGCTTCCATGTCATCCACATAGGCGATCCCGCCCTGGCTGATCAGGTCACGCTGGACACCGGAGATCCGGCCGTACAGGGTCTCAAATTCATTAGCCACCTGTTCACGCAGAAGTTTATCGGACATCCGGCGGTCGCCGCGTTCGATGTACCCTTTGAATCCAGGGATTTTCGCCAGAATTTTCTTGATGAAATCCTGCTCGCCGGCTACTTTTTCATATATATCACTCATAGTTCCTCCAAGTAAGTTATTTGGATAAATATAGGGTTATTTCCCTTATTTACTTTCGATATTATTATACAAATTTCAAAATATCTTAGCAATAGATTTTCTTAGGACTTTGACAGATTGAGGTATTCTTATTATAGGTTATTTTGCGCTTGTATTATAATGATTCAAACGTTTTTTGGAGGTTTCATGGCGAAATTAGGAGAAAGTCGAGGTTTGGGCACTATTGAGTGGATCCTGGTAATCATCCTGGTTGTGATGGTTCTGTTCACAGCCTATCTATTACTGGAACCTGCCCTTTTGCTTCTCTGGGATTCGATGTTACAATCAATACAACAATAGATCAATAGACGAGCTTCATCATAAGGCGATAACCTTTGTTGAATTTCCGCATTGCACAGGTCTTATACCGGGGGTTTTGGACGGCGCTGGATTGGATGTATCCGCCCACTTGTGCAGGATGCGGAGAACCGGGTTATCGTTTATGCTTTAAATGCCAGCAGGAAATCAAGCTCATTTCCGGACAGATTTGCGAACGCTGCGGTATCCCGGTAAATCCAAAACAAATTCTTTGTAATGAATGCCTCAATGAAGAACCTCCTTTTGCGGCGTTGCGCAGCCTGGCGAGTTATGAGGGAATCATCAGAGAATGTATCCATTCTTTGAAGTATGACCATAATCAGGCTTTGGGAGAATTCTTCGC
>CAYUSC010000098.1:0-9946 GCA_964447265.1 uncultured Candidatus Brevefilum sp. | reverse complement strand
TTCAGCGAATATTCCCAGCAATCCATCATGGATGCTCTCAATCAGGCCGAATCACAAATCCCCAAAGGAAAACTGACCGGCGAGATTGGCGCGATCAAAGCTGTGATCCACGGCTACGCCGCCGACCCGGAAGAAGGAATTGCGCTTTCCAAGAAAGCTCTTGAGAAGATCTGCAGTAAACATACCTTCTTCCGTAACCTGGTTGAACGCAACCTGGGTGTGGCCTATATCCTTCGCAATGACCTGGTCAACGCGACCCCCTGGTTTGAGCAGTTATTGCTTTCCAGCTTTGAACTCGGTGATTGGGGCGGCGTCCTGGCGGCTTATAACTACCTGACCTTCATCCGCAAGGTGCAGGGGCGGCTCAAAGAAGCCGGCGTGATCTATCAAAAAGCGCTATCGTTTATCGAAGAGAACAATCTGGAGTTGATGCCGCACGCCATAAAGATCATCTCCGGATACGGCCAGTTACTGCTTCACTGGCACAAAGTGGAAAAGGCCAAGAATTACTTCAAACGCGCCATTCAACTTGGGAAGAAGACCGATATTTATTATGCCCACAGCGCCTATCACGGGCTGAGCGAAGTCTATATCCTTGAAAATGACCCCCGCAGCGCCTTGAAGACCATTCAGGAATTGCGTTATCTGACCCAGGGCAAGCTGGGTCTTTACCATGCCATCCATGACCAGATGACCCTGGCGATGGAAGCCCGAATCCATCTGGAGGAAGGTCGAATCGAACGGGCCAATATCTGGCTGATCTCCAGCGGGATCGATAAACTAAACCCGGACCAACTCCTGACCCGCTTTGGCTTTGAACTCGGACTGATCCTGCCTGTGGCAGCCCGAATCTATCTGGCTAAAAATCAGCCCGAACGAGCGATTGAGATTATTGAAGGCATCATCCCCTATTTCATCCATCAAAACGCCAACGCCTACCTTACAAGCGCGTTCTGTGCCCTGGCAATTGTCCAGCAGCAGATCGGACGTCAGGATAAAGCTGTCCGCGCATTGACTAAGGCGATTGAACTGGCTGAATCCGAAGATAATTTCGGGGATTTTATGATCGTCGGCAGTAAGTTGATCCCCCTCCTTTATGAAACCCTCTCGGCTGGGATCGCCCCGGAATTCTCCAGCCAACTACTCACCTATTTGTCTGCTTTCCATCCCGGTCAAAAATGTCCGGTCAATGATCTGGGCAAGATTGACACGCTCAGCCAGCGCGAAATGGATGTCCTCAAGTTGCTGTCGGAGGGGCTGACCAACCAGGAAATTGCGCAAAAACTATACCTATCCACCAATACGATTAAATCACACAGCATCAAGATCTATCGCAAGCTCAATGTGAACAATCGCAGTCAGGCCGTCTCTAAAGCGCGGCTGTTGGGGATCCTGCCAACCCAGCAACCGCAAAGCCCCCTGCGTGAATTCGGCAGAAGCATGCCTTAACCGGCTTCATTTCTAACTCCTTCATACGAATGAACTCCGGTCTATCCAACCGGAGTTCATTCCTTTATCAGCTTATTTCATTCTTTATCTCAGGCCTGTTTGCTGAAAACCAAATTACTGACCGAGAAAATTAAGATCGTGCTAAATAGATACAGCGGCATCCAGAGATACCTAACCACCCCATCCAGAGCATTGAACTGAGTGATAAACAATGCCAGCATAACCACTGTCGCAACAATCAGTGTCAGGAATGCCGACTTTCCGATATCACCGGTCTGTTTCTCATCGAAGAAACGACCGCCCTTCTCACTTATTTTCATCGCCAGCCAATAACCCACCATCAGCAGATAGGGAATTAATGCCACAGCGGACCCCATGACCGTATGCACCAGGGGATTCCAGCTTTTGGGATAGAAGAATCCAAGAAATGATCCAGCCAGACCCAATCCACCGCAGACCACCCCAACCACCTGAACGATCATGAAAATATTGACGTCCTGGGCAATGGAATCCTGTTTAATTCGGGTGAAAACACCGGCCGCATGGAGGATCAACAGCAACATAGTCACCGCCAGTTGAACCGCCATAATGGGGTAAACCAGGGACCATTCCGGCTGGGCGAGTCCCGCATCATACTGATTGCTGATATCCATCATCAGGACAACCACGGAAACGACAAACAGGGCGGCAATAGCCGTCAGGATAAAGACCAGCACCATCCCCACCGGCAGTTTCTCGCTGTGGCGTAAACTTCGCATGATCTGGACGAGGGTCAGCCCGTAGTAGATCACCAAAACCAACAGGCCAATCCCAAACAGCAACAGCAGGTTGGTATCCCGTTCACTTAAAATTCCCCAGGATTCCATCAACGGTCGGATCCGGCTCAGCAGAACCCAATCATAAATGAAGAATCCAACCGATACCAACCCCAGCAGTAGATTAATCAACCTCAGAGTCTTGTTTGTTTTCATTGTTCATCCTCATTTTCCGGAACCAGAGTGAAGATATCCTCAACAGTGACCCCAAAGAACCGGGCGATCTTCAACGCCAGCAAAGTGCTGGGGTTAAACTTGCCGCTTTCTATAGAGTGGATGGTGAGCCGCGTCACCCCCACCGCGTTGGCAAGATCCTGTTGGGAAATCTGGTCGTGGTCGAAACGCAGATTACGTAATCGATTATCGAGTTTCACAGGTCTCCTTTATCAATAGTATATAATAATATACACATTGTATAGTATTGTATACATATTGTCAAGGCCGGAATTGAACCGATAGTATCGTTGATCTGAAGTTGAAAATATTGGGAGAATTAGAGAGAGCGGTCCACGTTGCTGAGGCCGGCGGATTTCGCCACTTCAATCAGGCGATCCATGATGACATCGGTGGGCGACTCCCAGGTTGAAGCGATGCCGCGGGTGCCATGCGAGCGGAACCGCAAAAAGCGGAGGTGGATTTCGGGGTCCAGCGCGGCCAGGAATCGGGCGATTTTGGCAATTTCGTCTTCGCTATCCGTATAACCCGGCGCTATCACGGTGCGGACCATGTGCAGCTTACCCGCCTTCGAAGCAGCCTTTATGGCTTCCAGCGTTCGGGCATTATCCTGACCGGTCAGTGCCAGATGGGTTTCAGGGTCCATCGCTTTGAGATCCACCATGACATAGTCCAGATCGGGCAGCAAGGAGTCGATGACCTCTCGCTCCACCCCGCCATTGGTTTCAATGCAGGTGGTCAGATTGGATTGAGATTTGATCAACCTGAGTAGCTCTGCGAGATAATGCGGCTGGCAGGTCGGTTCGCCCCCTGAGACTGTGACCCCGGAGATAAATGGGATGAAAGTTTGCAGTAACTCCCAGGTGGTTGGCGCCGTCTGGACCTTTATTTTTGGGGAACTATGATTCGGACATACCTCAATGCAGGTATCACAATTCACGCACCTGACCGAGTCCCATATGATTTCACCATCTCCCAGGCGCAAAGCCCCCGCCGGGCAGCACTCCACACAAACGCCGCAGGCGTTACAAATGTTAATCGTATACGGGTTGTGACAATAGAGGCAGTGGAATTGACACCCCTGAAAAAAGACGACACTCCGGTTACCGGGGCCATCCACAAAACTCTGCGGGAGGATGTTATTGATCCGCCCGACTACCAAATCCGCCATCAGACCTGACGAGTCCGGCGGTGGAGGGTATTGGGTTGCGAATTAAAAAATTCGCGGGCAATTTCAGCCGTGTCATAGCGGAGTAATTGCTCCTCCAGACGATGTTCCAGATCAGCGCGTCGAACCAGGTAGCCCGAGACGCGGATAAATTCCGAATCATTCGATCCGATCGAGAGGTCCCGCATCCCCAGCTTCATCGCCCCATTGATGATATCCAACACCGCCTCAGGGTTTTGGCGAGCCGTCTGGTCAAACTCAAAAATATCACTCACGCCCCCTTCCACCAAAGCCTGGATGGGCGCGGTGGCCTGCAGGTGCGTGTAGATCTCCGGTTCGGTTCCGGCAGGTATCCGGCAGCCGGGTGTGGCGTCGCCATCTTCAGAGATCCCAACCTGGGCATGGAAGACGACCCTTTCCCCGGTTCCCCGGCAATAGGCGGAAGGATGTTTGCCCAATTCCTGTTTGAGTCGAGCAACGATCTTCACAGCCACGGCATTCGCTTCCGCGTCATGTCCATATTTGGCTTCCGGTTTTCCACTCCGGGCCATCATCTCGTTAACCATCTCATTCAGGCCAACAATGGCGGCATAGGTTGTGAATTTTTCCGGATCCAGCAGCCTTTCCTGCACAAAAATGTTGTTTTCGAACCAACCCACATCCTCGACAATGTGCCGGATTCGGCTGTTGATCACTTCGATCTGAAGTTCAGCAAGGCGGGGAAGTTCAACATCCAGAAGTTCATCCAGACTGCCGGAAAAATGCCGTACGGCTTCCGCAAGGTTGATCCGCACCAGCGTGAAGATCCCGCCGCGCAGCCACATAATGTTGTAACAACTGGCGACAATGTAATCCGGCCCCCAATCCTTCAAATGGAGGGGGTGATTGAGAAAATAGGGCTTGGAAAGCTGGAGCGTATTGCGAACGGCTTTCAGAGCAAACTCCCGAGGGGTTTTCTCGGGGTCATAACGCAGCGTCAGATTCGTGATCGTGCCGGATTCGTTGTCGATATCCAGCAACATTTCACCGGTGCGGGTGGCTTCCGGGCCGATGTCCGCATGCACAAAAGCGTTCGGGTGAAGCCTGTCAATCAAAGTCCAGAAGGATTTCAAAACCGGACGGGCAACTTCGTCAGGCAGTTCCCGGACAAATGGTTCCAATAAGGTATCCAGATTGCCGATATAAGGCGGGTCACCTGCCGTGGGCGAATAATTATAGACCGTCAACAGGCTGGTGACTGCCTCGAAAAGATTCGTAGCCGGTTTGAGATTGAAGAAATCCGATCCTTCATTCAGTAACTTCTGGAAATCCGGGGCAACATAACGGGGATGGTAAGGCGCGGGGCCTTCCCCCAGCAGACAGATCACCCCCTGACCCAAAGCATCCAAAGCCGCAGCGGACACCTGTGGATAGGATAAAGTCTTATAGGCGGCATCCATCATCGCCACCCGTTTCTGTTCCTCTAAAAGCATCGGGTCGGTGACCACCGAACGGACCTGGTCTTTAAAAACCTCCAGATCCTCAACGTGCATGCCATCTTCAAGGTGTTCGAAGGAGTAAGCGATCTTGGTCTGAGTCATAACATCCTCTAAATCAACGAGTAAGTACAATTGATTATAATTCAAAACGAAACCGTGGGGTTATCCGCGACCTTTGGTTTCTGCTTACGTATATTATGATGAGAAAGGAACCTGTAAAATGTCCGAACCTACCCGAAACCAACTAAGACGCTCCCGCCACAACCGGATCATTGCCGGCGTATGCGGCGGCCTCGGTGAGTTCTTTGGGATTTCAGCCTTTTGGTTCCGCCTGCTCTTCTTCATCCTGCTGATTCCAGGCGGGCTACCAGGTCTGGTCCCCTACCTCATCCTTTGGATCATCGTCCCCAAAGCAAGTCGTTAGAAACGAAAAACCCCCTGAGCATTTCCGCTCAGGGGGTATTTTTCTATATTATTGGTTTTAGTCTGCTGCGAAGAAGATCATTCTGAGCGCGATATAGACAAAGTAGAGGGCAATCAGATAATAAGCGCTCCACTTGCCCAATTTACCCTTATTGAACCACAGGATCAACCAAAGAATGGCGCCGGTTATGGTTTCCCAGGGGAGGTCCCAAAGAACCAATGGGCCGGGAACCCAATAGCGACTGATCAAAGCCCCGCCGCCGATCGCGACCAGGGGGTTGGTGATGTTGCTGCCCACCAGGGTTCCAAGTGAAATGCCCGCATCGCCATGCCGAGCGCCGGAGATAGCTGTGATCAATTCAGGGAGGGCTGAAGCCACACCCAGCGTCATAACACCGATCAGAGAACCGCCAACGCCTGTTTTGGCTACCACAACTTCAGTCACTTTGAGGGCAATCATAGCGCTGCCGACGGTCAAGCCCAGAGAGACCAAAGAAATAAAGGCATCCCTCCAAGCCTGTTTAGCGTTTTCCGGAACACCTTCCGGTTTTTCACCATCCTCGGTGAAGCCGTGGTCTTCCTCGCGGTAGTGTTTGCGCTCATCCACATAGAGGTAGTACATATATGCCAGGAAAGTGCCAAAAAGGATCGCTCCGTCAAGCCGGGAATAAATCCCATCCACACCCAGGATAATGCACATCACCGTGGTGGCAATCATGGGGATCATGCTCTTCCAGAGGAAATAGCGCTTAAAATGCAGCCCACCAGCAATCAAGATCACAATCGCCATGATCAGGGTCTGCTGGACCACATCCGACCCAATATTCGCTCCCAGAACCACAGCCGAACTCACCTGGAAATCCAGAGCACCGCTCAGGATGCCGAATGAGGCTGTGTAATGAGCTGCAATTTCAGGGATGCTGGTCGCCAACGAGACGACCGTCACACCCATGAATGTCGTTGACAAACGGAAATAACCCGCCAGCCCAGTCAATTTCTTCACTGCAAGATTGGAAGATAGCACCAGAACTGCGATCGAGGCCACCCCAAAAATAATCAGGAGTGGAAAACTTTGGTCCAGAAAATCAAGCATAATAGCATGAACCTCTCTAAATAAAATGTTCTTTACATAAAAAAATCAGGGTCACAGAACCGCGACCCTGATTTATTGCAAAGTTGATACTCAAGGAAGTTCTGGGCGCGTATTTAGACCTGAAAGTACCCTTCAGGGTCATCGTGGATTGGCGCCTGGAACTCCTGATATTTGTCCATCAATATACACTTCTTTTAATCAATAAAAATCAAACAGAAGGATTATACAACCCGTCATATTGACTGTCAATTGTAGAATTGCTAAGAGCGGGTTAATATTTAATAAGACTCAAACCCTTTTCTCAGGGTAAGAACTTATCCGATTTATATCCTTCACCATGTTAATATTAACATTATTCTGAAAGTGTTATTTGGATTCAACTGGAAATGAAAACCATTAGCAAGCGACTCAGCAACCCGAGAGCGATCATCCTGCTCCTTATCCTGGTTCTAATTAACCTGGCCCTATTCTCCATCCCTGCCCTGGCTGGCAGTCGCCCGCGAATCCTTGCTTTGGCTCCCGAGTATACCGTCCCGGATATGAAAGGGAGCTATTCGCCGGATTACGTTTACGATTTCCTCACTGCCATTGGACCGGAAGGCCGCAATGCCTATCAGATGATGCACTTTACCACCGACCTGGCCTTTCCCATCTTATACGGCGCGCTGCTCTTCGCAGTACTCAGCCGGCTGGTGGACGTGAAATCAGGGATCAATCCTAATCTGCGATGGATCGCATTGCTGCCTTTCATCAGCGATCTGGCCGAGAACTTCCTGATGGTGGCAATCACAGCGAAATATCCCGATTTCCTCCCTGGCCTGACCAAAATCGCTCAGGGATTTACCTTATTGAAATTCGGCGGTCTCTTTCTCTGCGTTGCCATGATTATCGTTATATCTATCCGCCAAAAAAATGTTCGGCATTAATTTTGTCTCATTGAGATATCAATATGATAACCAGTTCTAACACTTGATTAATGAATGGGTAAATGGAAAGCTTTATAATCTTACCAATCTTATTCAATTTTATTCACATTCTTTCAAGGTGATTGGAAAATTGCAGGAAGGGAGAAAATGAGTATTCATGTCTGAATTATGGGGACTCTTTTGGTTAGGGTTTATCCTGATTCCAATTTTGTATCTTATCTCAAGGATTTTTAACAGACCCGACGAAGATAACCAGGATAAATTCGGTAACGCACCCGGAAAAGTGTTCGCTGATTTTCTGCTGCGTTCCTGGAAAAAATCCAACCAGATCCTGGCGAATATTGTATTTATTCTATTAATAGTTGTATTGATGGGGGTGATCATCATCACCAATCACCTCGACATGAAATTATCGATCATGATTGTAGTAACCCTCCTTTGCGGCGGATTGGTTGCCTTTGGTTATCTGACTTCACTGTATAAGATTTTCGTGATGACCAACAACAAGAACTACGATTTCATCATCCCGATCGGGTTGGGTAGTATCTCGATCCTTATCCTGATCTTCATGCTAACGTTAACCCTGATCACCCTGGTCAGCCAGAAGCCCATGCGCTTTCAGATCAATTACCTCTGGATTCCGGTTGGCCTAGCGCCATTTGGCTGGCTGCTGCGAATGTTGATGGAAGGGATCATTCCCGATAAAACCCCTCCAAAGAAAACCATCTACGAACAATTGCTGGCAAACCCCACCAAATACCCCGATACCGATCCCCTTTCCCCCTGGGCAATTCAGATGTTTAACGAACGTAAGCATTTTGATGGTGGGCGGTATATCCCGGAAAACAGCAGCATGTATTTCGAAGCTGCCAAACGCGTTCAGGAGTTGGTCAGCAACGGTTATCTGGGCGCGGAAGATTTTTCAGAAGGCTTCTTCTATGCCACTGAGCGATTGTTATTGGCCTATCTCAAAGGTCAGCCCATTAAAATCACCATCCCCGGCGTCTCCTATGCCGGGGCGGAACTTTTCAAAACGGCCAAAATGGTTTATCTGTACATTGCCAACAAGAATAAAAACCTGACCATCCACCCGGAAATATATAAAGCCTTGAAACAGACTTAGAAGTTTACCTATACGAATTCACAGCCTCGGAAATCCGGGGCTGTTTTTTATTCAAGCGGTCATCCCACCTGGTTCGGCTGGATCAATCCCTTAAGCAATAACTGGTATAACCCCACCAACAAAAAGACCATCGAGAGCAAGGATGCCCAGAGACCGGATTTCTCCTGTAAGGCCAACTCCCCCCGATTGTTATTCGAACGAATGAAAGTGTTGATCTGCGCCGCCATTTCGTTTTTACCCGACCAATTGGAAGTGTAAAACGAAGTTAACGGACGGGCGCCATCAATTGTGGTCAGCACGATTCGATAGGAACAGCCCTCATCATCGCAACTCTCTTCAACTTCAGCCCGGTAGACTTCCCGAAAGTCATTGGAGGATAAAGGGATCACACCCAGAAATTTCACTTCCTTGGAACACACCGTGGTGCCGGCTTCCGTTTTGGCGCAGGTCAGATCCGTGGTTTGGCCGAAAATGAACATGAAGAAAATGCCAATGACTATGAAAAATAATCCAATCAATATTGAATTCTTATCTGCTTTCATCCGGGTTCCTGTCTGCTCTCAAGTGGACCATCCAAAATATTATATCAATAACCACCTTCTGAAAAAACTGGCACCGGGCTTCCCTTCTGGCGTAAAATTACACCATAGACACTATACCCAGGAGATGACATGCCCCTGCACGTTCATTTTTACCGTTTGACTTTTGGCGATTATACCGACGAATTCCGATCTCTGCTGGACCCTAAAATTATCGTCACTGAAGGGCGGGAGATCCCCGAGAAACCGGACTATGACATTTTGGTTTACCCCACCCCCAAACCGGAATGGATTGAAGCCAGCCCCAATTTGAAAGCCATAATCATCCCCTGGGCTGGGCTGCCCGATGAAACCCGCTCCCTGATGTTGAACTATCCAAACGTGAGTGTTCATAACCTGCACCATAATAACGTCAATACCGCAGAAATGGCCTTGACCTTGCTTTTGGCCGCTGCTAAACGGCTGATCCCGATGGATCAGGCTTTGCGCCGGAATGATTGGCGACCGCGGTATGACGGCCCCCAGGGAATCCTGCTGCATGGAAAACGCGTCCTGATCCTCGGTTTTGGCGAGGTGGGCCAGGCGCTGGCCGGACTTTGCCTGGGACTGGGTATGAAGGTTAGCGCAACCAAAAAACACCCCGACGATTACCAGGGTAATCTGGATGTTGATATCTATCCCGATAACCTGTTGACTGAACTGCTTGCCACAACCGATATTCTGATGATCGCCCTGCCGCTCACAACCGAAACCGAGGG
>CAYUSC010000097.1:0-10071 GCA_964447265.1 uncultured Candidatus Brevefilum sp. | reverse complement strand
TTCTCTTCCCCTCATCAGTTTGCTGCGCAGACAGCTTCCTCACCAGGGGGAAGCCTAAACAGAGACATTAATTAAGCCTTCCCCTTGAGGGGAAGGTGGCACAACGTGCCGGATGAGGTGGGCGACTCAATTCGTCTTTGGCCTTCGGCTTCAGCGTAATGACAAAGACAGAACGTCTCATCCCGCCTCCCGTTCTCTTCCCCTCATCAGTTTGCTGCGCAGACAGCTTCCTCACCAGGGGGAAGCCCAAATTTCATCTGAAAACACAAATAAATATGTCTGGGCCTTGATTGCAGGCAGCCGTGAAAATCGAGTATGATAATATTCTGTTACGAAGAACTTATTTGCTCTTTTATTGTTAATCACTACAGATGGATAAAAGGTTGATCCATTGGACGAAAAACAAGAAGAAAAAGCGCTGATCGATCGGGCGAAAAGGGACCCCGCGGCATTTGGCGAGTTGTACCGCCGCTATGTCGATCGCATTTACAACTATATCTACTATCGCACTGGCAGCCCAGGGGATGCTGAGGATCTGACCGGCAAGGTGTTCTTCAAAGCGATGAGCCACATCAAAGGCTATAAGCACATGGGGCTGCCTTTTTCCGCCTGGTTGTACCGGATCGCCCATAATCTAGTCGCCAACTATCACCGGGACCGCGCCAGAAAGCAGGAGATTTCCCTGGATAGCCTGCCCGGGCAGATCGTTCCCAGAAGCGAACTGCATCCCGAAAGCAGGGCAGTTCACAGTCAGGAAGTGGATGCGCTGCTGGCCCGGATCCGGGACCTGGCGCCGAACCGGCAGGAACTGCTGATTTTAAAGTTTGTGGACCAGCTTTCCAATGCTGAAATCGGGCAGATCATGCGTAAGAGCGAAGGTGCAATCAAAAGTCTCTATCACCGGACCTTGCTGGAGCTCCGTGAGCTGATGGAAGAAAATTCAGATGAATCGTACTAAAAGGATTTTGGGGAGGGTTCGTTAATGGTTGAGCGAATAGCTGCTGAAAATCAAATAAAAAAAATTGAGCAAACGCTCAGGGTAAAACTCGCGCCGATTATTCCTAATGATCAATTTATTGGGAGCTTACGCAAACGCCTTGAGGGATCGACGATTTATGAAAAGCAGCATCATCTGGCGGTCTCGATGCTATCGATTGCGGTAGCTTTGATCGTTGGTCTGGTCATATTCCTGGTGGGGCGTGGTCTGGTGAATGATAGCGAAAAGGCCTGAGGTAAGTATCTCTTAAAAAATAAGAACCGCTCCAATTGGAGCGGTTCTTTTTTATCCATAGGAAGTTTATTGCAATGAGGTGAGCTTATCAATTAGGACCTGATTGCGAGGTTCTACCAGGATGGTGCCATCGGGGAAGAACAGGGTTGGGACGCTGCGGAAACCCCGGTTGGTTTCCATCACGAGTTTCTCCCCTTCCGGGTCCTGATCAATATCAATCCATTCGTAATCAATTTGGTATTCGTCGAGGGTTCTGACGACTCTGCGTGAAGTGCCGCACCAGGTTGTACCGTAAACTTTGATCTTATCCATTGGTCTCCATACCCTTCAAATCAGATGGGGTAGAAATTGTTCTCAGTGATTTTATCATATCAAAAAGCCGCTCCGGAAGGAGCGGCTTTGGATTAATTTCAAGCGCTGACCGTTGGGGGTTCCAAAATAGTGCGGACCCAATCTCCAACGAGCCAATAGCGGAAATCCTCGCCATTGTTCACTTTGACGCCGCCGATGACACCATAGATCAGCGAAATCGGGACCAGCAGCAGGATCAGGAAACCGGGGATCAGGCAGAGCAGTGGGATGATCAGGAAACCGAGCGCGCTGCCCACAGCGATCAGGAGGCCGGAAACCAAGCCTGCACCCAACCAGGTGATTGCCTGGAAGATGAAGGCCTGCATGGCGTGATAGGCAACCAGGCGGGACCGGTCTTTGTAGATGAAGTAGATGATGATGGCAGCGATGCCGCCCAGGAAACCCGTGACCAGGTTCAGAAGGACGCTCAGATGCGCCAGCATTGACCAGGTGCGTTCTTCACCGGAGGTGACAGGTTTTACCTGAGGAACATCCAGAACCTGAACAGGTTTGGCCTCTGGTTCCGGCTGGCTGGCCTCTGATTCTGCAATCCACTCCTCCTTATTGGGAGAGGGATTGGGGATGACCTCTTCGGCGTTTTCAGCCTTAATTTCTTTTGGTTCTTGGTTTTTCTTCGCAGGCATAGTGATTCCTTTCAGAAAAAGGGATTTTTTATTTGTTTTTGTGCACTTTCTATAATGATATACGGCGATGAGCTGAAAAAGTTGCAGGGAGTATTAAAAAACCTGCTCCCGGTTAGAAGAGCAGGTTTTACTTTTTACTTAATGGGGAGGTTAGGCCCAGCCCTGTTTCTTGACGAAGTCAGTGATTACAGGAATGGTAACCTGTTCGCCATTATAGGCTTTGATGCCCCAGATGATGTTCATAACAAACCCAACTGCCCAGGCGATCTGGCCAATGATCGGAATCACGTTGATGACGATCAAAACCAGACCCCAGGCCAGCGCCTGCGGATAATGGGATTTCAGGTAAGGACGATTCTTCTTGTCCTCAATGAGCAGAAGAATGATGGGAATTAATGGGGTGAAAATGTATGAGAGTAGCGCCCAGAGTTTATCATCACTGGTAATGGTGGGATCTACGACTTTCTCTTCGGTCATTATATGCCTCCTAAATGGATAAGGGTTATTTTGTTGATAAATTAATGGTTAGGGTTTCTTTATTCCATTCTATCATATACCTGTTGAGAACGAAAATCAAATCGTGATTTCGGGCTGGACTGATGTGTTAAAATGGTTGGATATGGAACCGAGAATTGTTTTTATGGGATCACCGGATTTTGCATTGCCCACTCTCAGGGCTTTGAATGCATCTTTTAATGTTGTTGGTGTGGTCACCCAGCCGGATCGTCCGGCCGGACGGGGCAGGGAGATGCGGCCGCCGGATGTCAAAGTCCTGGCGGATGAACTGGGATTGCCGGTCATCCAACCTGTTACATTGAAATCACCGGAAGCGCTGGAACAGTTAACAGCCTGGCAGCCGGATGTGATCGTTGTGGCGGCTTTTGGGCAGCTCTTACGGGAGAATGTCCTGACCATGCCCCATTATGGATGCGTGAATGTGCACGCTTCCCTGCTGCCCCGCTGGCGAGGGGCCTCTCCCGTGCAGGCTGCTATGCTGCATGATGACGTGACCGGGGTGACAATCATGCAGATGGGCAAGGGGTTGGATACCGGCCCAATCCTTTCGCAACGGGCTGTGGATATCCCCCCCAACCAGACTGCCGGTGAGTTGTTTGATGTGTTGGCCCATTTGGGAGCGGAATTGTTAATCGAGACGCTGCCCGGATATCTGGCGGGCGAGATTTTACCCCAGCCGCAAGATGAGTTGTTGGCAACTTATGCCCCAAAAATTGAGAAAGCGGATGGCGAGCTCGATTTGAGCCAACCGGCCGACTACTTGGCCCGTAAGGTGAGAGCATTCAGCCCCTGGCCGGGGACTTTTCAGTTTTTCAATGAGAATTACCTGAAAGTCCATCGGGCCTGCGCGGCACCTGGCAGGCAGGTCGTTCCCGGCAAGCGATATATTGTTGATGATAAACCCGCCTGGGGAACCGGGGAGGGGCTGCTGGTGTTGGAAGAAGTCCAGTTAGCGGGGAAGAGCCGGGTGTCCGGTGAGGCTTTCCTGCGCGGCGTCAAGGGTTGGCTCGAGGATTGAGATATTCTCTTGGGAGTTTGGGCTGGATTACAAAAACATATTTAATGTGATCCTCATTGGAATAATTAGGGATTGATATGGGTATTTTTACAATTACTTTTCTTCGCCACGGCGAATCGGTCGGAAATGCTGAAGGTTATTATCAGGGACAATATGATTTCCCCCTCACAGATCGGGGCCGTGAACAGACCCGGAAGCTGGTTGCCAGGTTGCAGGCGGAAGAGGCTTACTTTGATCAGATCATTGCCAGTCCCTTGCAACGCGCCAGGGAAACGGCGGAGATGGTAGCGGAGGCATTAGGCGCTCCAATTCAATTTGATCCTGATTGGAAGGAACGTGATAACGGCGTCCTGGGGGGAATTAAAAGAGAGATCGCTGACGAGCAGTATCCAAAACCTGATTTTTTCACCCCTTTTGATAATTTTGGCGGCAGCGGTGAAGGGAATTTCGCCCTGTTCCTGCGCGCCGGCAAAGCCATCCACCGGATCCTGCAAATGCCGCCGGGACGTTATCTGGTGGTCTCGCATGGCGGGATCCTGAACCAGGCCCTGTATGTGGCCATGGGGATCACCCCGCAAGCGAACGGGCAGGGTATCCAGTTCCGGTTTGGTAACACATCGCTTTCAACCTTGCAATATGACCCAGATAATCACATCTGGTCTGTCCTGCGGATGAACGATTATTCCCATTTGGCCGTCAAACCTTTGGAATGAGCGGCAGTAGAAGACCGCCTCGAATTATCTCATCAGTCGCCAGCCTGGATCTCTTGATCATTCCTTTTTCCTGAAATCCAAAAAGCACCTAAAAGGGCCAGATGGACGGCGCTGGAGAGGATCACGAGCCAGAGAATCTCAGTGTAACCGCCCAGAATGGTAAACGCGATATCCGAAAGGTGCAGCACCAATGGGATCAGGAAGATGGGCAAGTCCTGACGCGTGAAGGCCCGGGTCTTTCGCCATTTCCAAAAGACAAACAGCAAAACAGTGGGGAATAGCAGATGGAAGGCCAATAAGGCCCATTCAATGGAACCGCCTTTGGTAAAGATAGGTCCCAGCCAAAGCAGGAAATTAGAAATAGGGCTGATCATCAACAATAAGGCAACGAACATTGAGACGGGAGGGTAAATCAGGCCAACCCAAGGCTTCTCATTGGATTTCTTATAAAGCCAGCGACCGATCAGCAGACACACGGAGGCGTAAAACATGATAAGCATCCAGCCGGGGAAGTTGAACACTGGAACGTCCAGAATGTTTGCATCCGTCGTTTGAATGTACCAATTCCACCGGGCGGAGGTGCCGCTGGTCGTATCGAATACCTGGCGGATGGCGAGGGGGTCGAGAGAAAAATCCTGCAGCATGCCAAAAAGACCGATGATGGGAGGCTTCGTCCAGTTGGGTAGATTGGTCTTGTCGAGCAGCCAAAAACCGGTGATCAGGATCAACCCTTCAGTCAGCGGAACTGTCAGAGGTACGGACCCCACCATCAAGTAGGAGCGGCCGAAGCTGTAGAGTCCCATCACCCCGGCGGCGTTTTCGTAAACTGAGGCGTAAATGAAGACAAAACTGAGGAGTTCCAGGATGGTCACAAAAGGATGGTTCTGTCGCTTGATGATGAAATAGACCAGGATCAGAGTCAGCACCAGGACGATAGCATCCTGGATCAACCAAGGCAAGGGAATGGGGTCGATGAAAATATAGCTGAGAAAGGCATCCAAGGTTGCACCTCCGCGCAGGTTGTTCTACAGTGTGTTGATTATTCGGATTATAATTTCTGGTCAGGATTAGGTGCTCAACGCAATGAGTGGATATGATGGATAATCAACACGAAAGGCCGGTGTGTGGATGAACAAGAAAACGATGGATCCCAGGGTGGTTCGGACGAAACAATCCTTACAGGAAGCCTTGCAGCGATTGGTTGAACGAAAACCCTTCTCGACTCTCTCAATCACAGAGATCACAGCCGAAGCCGGGCTGGACCGCACCACTTTTTATCTGCATTATCGCGGGATCCATGAGTTGATGGATGCGCTGGCTGCGGTGTTGTTTGCCGATCTTCATCAGGCGATCTATGGCGCAAATCCCTGGGAAGCGATCCGGCAGCCGACAGCCCTGATGGGCTATGTTGAGACCGTGTTTACCCATCTTGAGGAGCACCGGGCATTTTACCGAAGCGTTCTGGGCAGTCAGGGCGATCCCTATTTCAAGGAGCTCTTTCAAGCGATGCTGTCGGAATTGTTGTTTGAACCGTTTGCGGACCCAGTTTTATTCAAAAAGGATAATTCCTCTGAGTTGATCATTCGGTTTTATGTCAGCGGGTTCACTGGGATTGCGACCTGGTGGCTGGAGAAGAACATCCCGATGGATGCGAGAAAAGCATCCCAACAGATTTCCGAGAAGATCCTGCCGGGCTATTTGCAATTGTTGGGGTGAGAATCACCTCGATATTTAAGGGTTGATCGCCCCAGGGAGATTGGGGCGATCAACTTTTAACAGGGAGTTATGGGATAATTTTTTCTCCTATCACGAAAGAGAAATCATCCACTGAAACAAGCCTTTTCTTTGGCTTGTATAGATTATTTACGACTGAGGTTCAGAATTTATTTATTTTAAGGTAATTAAAAAAACCCTGAATTAGGGCTTTTCGGGGAATTGGGGGGATAGATGGGTCAGAACAGGTTTATTGATTATCGCCCTTGAGGTAACGCCGCTTCCATTCATAGAGCAGATTAAGAGCTTCAATTGGAGTCAGACTGTTGATGTCCAATTCTTCGATGGCTTCCAATAAGGGATTGTTTTCAGGGAAGAGGGCAAGCTGCTGGCGGGTGGTTGGGTTATATTCGAGCGTGCTGCCGGAGCTTTTCTCTAACTGCAAAAGGATCTCGTTGGCCCGCTGAATGACGGGACGGGGCAAGCCCGCGATCTGAGCGACGTGAATCCCGTAGGAACGGTCCGCACCACCGGGGATGATCTTATGCAGGAAGACGACCTTGCCATCCGCTTCGGAGACAGCCACGTTATAGTTGCGCACGCCCGGCAGCAGATCGGCAAGTTGGGTCAGTTCGTGGTAATGGGTGGCGAAGAGGGTGGTGGCTTTCAGGTCCGGGTGGCTGTGGATATATTCGATCATCGCCCAGGCAATGGAAACGCCGTCATAAGTGCTGGTGCCGCGGCCGATTTCATCCAGAATGAGCAGGCTGCGGGAGGTGGCATTATGCAGGATGTTGGCGGCTTCGATCATCTCGACCATGAAGGTGGATTGACCGGCATGGATCTCATCCTGTGCACCGATCCGGGTAAAAATCCGGTCCACCAGGCCGATCCGGGCTTTTTCAGCGGGGACAAATGACCCCATCTGAGCCATCAGCACGATCAGGGCGACCTGACGCAGAAAAGTGGACTTACCGCTCATGTTGGGGCCGGTGATGATCCGCACGATCTCTTCCGGTTCAAAGGTAGCGTCATTGGGAATGAAACGCTCGGAAGCCCGCAGCTTCTCGACTACCGGATGGCGTCCATCGGTGATCTCCAGGCAGCGTTCGGCGACGAGCTCCGGTCGGTGATAGTCATTAAGCGCGGCGGTCTCGGCCAGGGAGAGATACACATCCAGTTCGGCGATGCCGCGGGCGGTCTCCAGCAGGTCATGAGCGCCTTCGGCCAGTTCGCCGCAGACCTGGGCAAAGACCTGGCTCTCAACCTGATGGATCTGATCCTCGGCGTTGAGCACCAGAGTCTCGTATTCCTTCAATTCGGGGGTGATATAGCGTTCAGCGTTGACCAGGGTCTGCTTGCGGATGTACTCGTCAGGCACCTGGGAGGTGTTTGAATGGGTGACTTCAATGTAATAACCGAAGACCTTGTTATAGCCTACTTTGAGGGTTTTGATGCCCGTGCGGGCTTTTTCGTTTTTCTCCAGCGAGCCGATCCACTCCCTGGCGTGCTTGGAGGAAGCGAGGATCTGGTCGAGTTCGGCCGAGAAACCCGGGCGGATGATGCCAATGTTGGCCAGTGTCGCCGGGGGTTCATCCTGAATGGCGGCATCCAGCAAGGCCAGTTGGTCCGCACAGGGATGGATTTTACCTATGGAGGCTTCCAGGGCGGGGGTTTCAGTGGGGAAAAGCGCACGGATCTTAGGCAGGCGGCGCAAGTTTTCCCGCATCGCCACTAGGTCCCGCGGGATGGCATGCCCGGACAGCACTCGATTGGTCAGGCGTTCGAGGTCGTCAATTTCACTCAGGGCTTCGCGGAATTCCGCCCGCAGCAGGCCATTCCGGTGAAAGGCGCTGACGGCATCCAGACGTTTTTCGATCAGATCCACATCCAGCAGGGGCTTACTGACCCATTGATGGATCAGGCGTCCGCCCATCGGGGTCTTGGTCAGGTCCAGAATGCCCAGCAGGGAGCCCTGAACTTTGCCGCCGCGGATCGTCTCGGTAAGTTCCAGGTTGCGGCGGGTTTCGGCGTCCAGCACCATGAATTCATCCAGGGTGTAAGTGCTGAGATCGGTCAGCAGCTTGAGGGACTGGCGCTGGGTATCTTCCAGATAGGAGAGGATCGCGCCGGCCGCCCGGATCGCCATCGGCTTCCCGCGCAGGCCATAGCCATCCAGCGTGGCAACCTGGAAATGGGATTTCAGGTTTTCCGTGCAGCGACCAAGCTCGTAATGCCAGGTTTCGTAGGTGGTCAGAAAGCCGGGCAGGTTCTCCGGTTGGGGGAGGGTATCCGGCCAGAGGATTTCGGTCGGTTGAAGGCGGTGCAGCTCCGAGCGGATCTGGTGGAGCAATTCCTGCCCTTCCAGTTCCGTGGCGGCGAATTCACCGGTGGAGATATCGACATAGGCCAGACCGGCGTGATTTTCCTGCAGGTAGACCGAGGCCAGATAGTTGTTCTGATGATGTTGGAGCAGGGCGGGTTCGACCACCGTCCCGGGCGTCACCACCCGGATGACTTCCCGGTCCACCAATCCCTTATCGGGAACTTCGCCGACCTGCTCGCAGATGGCGACATGGTAGCCCTTGTCGATCAGGCGGGAGAGGTAATTATCCACCGCGTGATGGGGAATGCCCGCCATTGGCACCCGCATGCCCTTGGAAACAGGGCGCGAAGTCAGCACAATATCCAATTCCCGCGAAGCCGTTTTGGCGTCCTCATCAAAGGTCTCATAGAAATCACCCAGGCGGAAAAAGACGATCGCGTTGGGATAGTTTTTCTTGATATCGAGATATTGCTGGCGGAGCGGTGTTGTTTTTTCCATAGAATGATTCTAATGATAGATGTTGAATAAAGGTGAGCATTTGAGGGTGCTCACCTTAAAATATCCAAAATTGGCGGGGCTATTTCAGGTTGTCTTTGATGTAACCAGGCACCTGATCCAGCGCTTCGGAAAGCTTGCTGGCGTCCTTGCCCCCGGCCTGAGCCATATTGGGGCGGCCGCCGCCCCCGCCGCCGACCACTTTGGCAATCTGCTGAATGAGCTTACCGGCATGCAGACCTCGCTGAACCAGGTCATCGGTCAGCGCGGCGATCAGGATCGGTTTGTCGTCCAGATCCGAAGCAAGCACCACAACACCGGAGGGATACTTCTGGCGGAATTTGTCCGCCATTTCCCGCAGGGCGTCCATATCCGCATTGGGCAGGAGGGTTTTGAGCACGGGGATGCCGTTGATCTCTTCGACATTATTGAGTTGTTCATCGAATGCACCCGCGACCAGTTGGGTCCGCAATTTTTCGGTTTCTTTTTCCGCCGCAGAGAGCGATTCGGACAGAGCTTTGACCTTTTGGACCGTTTCGTTCGGCGCAGTGCCGAGGAAGTGATTGGTCTCATCCAGGATGTTCATCCGCTGCCGGGCCAGTTGATAGGCCCGCCAGCCGGTGACGGCTTCGATCCGGCGCACCCCGGCAGCGATGCTGCCTTCATAGGTGATCAGGAACAGGCCGATATCGCCGGTTTCGTCCACATGGGTGCCGCCGCAGAGTTCATAGGAAACGCGTTTTTCATCGCCGATCGTGATGGTTCGGACGGTTGAGCCGTATTTTTCGCCAAAGAGCGCCATCGCGCCTTCGTTGATCGCTTCCTGCAGGGGTTTTTCGACAATATTCAGCGGATGGTTGGCTAAAACCTCCCGGTTGACGATGGCTTCCACCTCGAGAAGCTCCTCGCGGGTCATCGGTTTGGGATGGTTGAAGTCGAAGCGCAGCCGGTCCGGCGCGACCAGAGAGCCGGCCTGCTGGGCATGGCTGCCGATCACCTGGTGCAAGGCGGCATGGAGCAGGTGGGTGGCGGTATGGTTGCGCATGATCTCGCGCCGCCGTTCC
>CAYUSC010000096.1:0-10131 GCA_964447265.1 uncultured Candidatus Brevefilum sp. | reverse complement strand
TTTTAATTTCTCAATGATGGTCCGGAAGGCGCGGCGCGAGTCCGGGTTGATGACGCCCTTGACCAATTCGCCGTAAATGGTGTTATGGACGGTCTCCCGGTCAGCCTCATCCGGGATCAGAACCTCCAGCCCAAAGCGTTCATTCAAGCGCAGGCGGTAAAAATCGCCCTCCATCGTGAATTTGGTGCCCAACAGGCCCACGGTGTGCAGTCCCTGGGTTTTGATCGCTTCACCGGCGGTGTCGGCAATGTGCAGCAGGGGAATATCAATGGCAGCCTGCATCTCAGGGGCCATCATGTGCATGGTGTTGGTGCAGATGATCAGCATTTCCGCCCCGCCCGCTTCTATCCTTTTGGCGGCTGCGATCATCATGTCGGTCAGCTCATCCCAGCGGTCCTGATGCTGGAGCGCTTCAATTTCATCAAAATCCACCGAATACATCAGGCAGTCGGCGGAATGGAAGCCGCCCAGCCGAGCCTTAACCGACTCGTTCACGATCCGGTAATATTCCAGCGACGATTCCCAGCTCATTCCACCTAACATGCCAATGGTTTTCATTTTTCTCCTCATTTCCTGAGCCTGCCCGGGTAATTAATGGCTTTGTTCAAAGTAGTTCATATCAACGGTCGCCTTCCTTAGGCGGGATTCTTCCGCCGCGAAGGCCAGCAGGTGACTTTCCAACGAATCCCGCGCGCTGGTCAGCGGTTTCACTTCGCCGCGCATCACCTGGACGAAGTGGTGCATCAGGCCGGCATCCCCGCCGCCATGCCCGGAACTCTGATCGACATCGGAGGCGAAATCGAATCGCTCCACTTCACCCGTGAGATGCTCGTGGATTTCCAGCCAGGCCGAGCTGGTGGCAAATTTACCCTTCAACGTGGCCCGGGAGCCGTCAATCCGCAGAGAACGTCCTTCCTCGTCGGAATGACCATGCATGGTCAGGCTGGCTGTGATGCCGTTCTTGAAGGCGATGTTCACCACCTGGTGATCAACCACGTTATTATCGCAGCGATACACGCAGCGGCCGTAAGGGCCGGTGCGCAGGGCTTCCATCACAGCCGCGTTGCTCTCAGGATGATCGGTGATCACATTGCGCGGCCAATCGTGGTATTCATCCAGGGTTCGGACCACAGGGATGACTTTGGCGATCGCTTTGGTCAGACCGGGATGGTGGAGGGCCAGGTTGCCAATCACTTTCAAGGGCAGCCGTTTGGAACGACTGACGGCTATTTTAATCCAGACATTATCCCGATAGATGCGAGGGGCATAGAAAGGACAGGTTGCTTCCACCGGGCAACCATCCGTGCAGCGATCCGGCGCGCCTTCGGGGGCATTTTCCGGCTTGTAATAGAGCAGATTACCGGAAGAACTGAGGGTCTCCGGTTTGGAATCCATCCACCAATAGAGCAGGTCCAGGTCGTGGCAGCACTTGGCCAGGATCATCGGCGCGGCGATCTCGGTATTGCGCCAGTTGCCGCGGACGTAACTATGCGCCATGTGATAATAGGAAACGTTTTCGGAATGGGAGATATGGACCACTTTTCCCAGCCGTCCGGATTTGACGATATCATTGACCTTGCTGAAGAAATCGGTAAAGCGCAGAACATGGCAGATCACCAATGTGCGGCCTAATTCTTCCGCGGTACGGATGATCTCCAGCGTTTCCTTCAGGGTGGGGGCGATGGGCTTTTCCAGAAGCATATCATATCCGGCCTGCAGGGCAGCGATGGCCGAATCATGGTGCATCTCGTCCTGGGTGGCATCCAGTACCGCATCGGCCGACACCTTCGCTTCGAGGGCTTCCTGCCAGGTGTGGAATTGTTTTTCTGCGGGTATCTGGTGGTCGCGGGCGAATTTCTCCCGCCGGATGGGATCGGGTTCGGCTACCGCAATGAACTTGACATCGTGGGGGTGGGCCAGCGCGTAACGCCCATAGGAGTCGGCGCCGCGGTTTCCCGCGCCAAAAAGCATTAATTTAACCGGTTGATCCAAGGTTACCTCCTCACCTGATAAACGCTCGGTGTTGATTATATCATCGTGGTTTTTGCCGGTGATAAAATGGAGGAACAGATGAAAGGACCGAAATGGCAACGGATCAAATCCTCCGAATTGAAGAAGCTGCTTTAAATGCCTGGCCTGCACCGCGTCAAATGGTCTATGACGGCTGGTTGCTGCGGTTCACGGGCGGCCCTTCCAAACGGGTCAATTCCGCGAACGTGCTTTATCCTTCCAGCCTGCCTTTGGCGGAGAAAATTGCTTTTGTTGAGGCGGCTTATGCCAATGCGGAACTGCCCCCGCTTTTCCGGGTTCCTGAGCCATTCAGCACGCCGCAACTGGAGCAATCCTTGTCAACAGCGGGGTATCGGCCTTTTGATGAGACCTATGTGCTGACCCGAGAATTAAGCCTGCCGGAACCCATGCCGGATCACCTGCGAGTGGAGGCCTTCTCGGTGGATGATTGGATCCCCTATAAGGGCGAGATCAGCGAAGCTCAACCCGGTCCTTTGGCGCTGCAGCGGAAAATTATAAACGGCATCGCGCCGCGTAAAGAATTGATCGTGTTTTTTGCGGGGAATCAGCCCGTGGCCTGCGGAATGGGGGTTCTGGAAGGCGATCTGCTGGGATTTTTCAGCATCTACACCCATCACGATGCGCGCTGTAAAGGGTATGCCCGCGCAGTGATGTCCGCCCTGACCGGTTGGGGCTTACGGAGCGGCGCGAAGCTGGGTTACCTGCAGGTGGAAGGGTTCAACCAGCCGGCGATAGCGCTCTATCGCCAGCTTGGGTTTGAACTGGGTTACCCCTACCAATATTACAAAAAAGATTGAGTTGAATTTTAGCCAGATTACTTGTTGAACTGGGTCTCGTAAAGGTGGGCGTACAGGCCCCCCAGACTCAGTAATTCTGCATGCGTGCCGCGCTCGATAATCTGGCCTTTATCCATCACCAGGATCATATCGGCGGAGAGGATCGTGCTCAGCCGGTGGGCGATCACAATGCTGGTGCGGTTGGCATACATCCGGCCCAGCGCATCCTGGATCAGCGCTTCGGATTCGCTGTCGAGGCTGCTGGTGGCCTCATCCAGGATCATGATCCGGGGGTCCTTGAGCAGCACCCGCGCCAACGCCAGGCGCTGCTTTTCACCTCCGCTCAGACGATATCCCCGTTCACCCACCACCGTGTAATAGCCATCCGGCAGCTCGGTGATGAACTGGTGGATGTTGGCCGCTTTGGTTGCCGCCACCAGGTCCGCATCGGTGGCGTCCGGTTTGGCATAGAGCAAGTTGGCTTTGATGGAGTCATGGAAGAGATAGGTCTCCTGGGTGACCATGCCAATGGCCTTGGCGATGTCATCCAGGCACAAATCGCGCAGATCATGCCCATCCAGCAGGATCGCGCCCGCCGTGGGGTCATAAAGACGAGGAATTAGATAGGTCAGGGTGGTCTTACCGGCGCCGCTGGGGCCTACCAGGGCGACGAGTTGGCCGGGGAGGGCAGTAAAATCAATATCCACCAGGGCCGTGTCTCTGGCCTGACTTCCGGTATGATTCAGTAAACTTCCACTGTGATCTTCGCCTTCAGAAAGGATGCCGCCAACCTTTTCAACGGAACTGGGCCGGTCCACATCGCTCAACAGGCCGATTTCGCTGTCGGGATAGGTGAAGGTGAGGTGGGTAAATCGGATTTCACCCTGGACATCCTGCAATGGTTGCGCAATTTCTTTTTCCTGAATGTCAATCGGCAGGTCCAGAACTTCAAACACACGCTCAAAACTGACCATTGAGGTAGCAAATTCTACTGGGGCATTGATCAGACCTTGAAAAGAAACGAATAGGCGGGAAAGATAATCGCCAAAGGCAACAATCGTCCCCAAGGTGAAGGCGTTGATGATCACCAGATAACCTCCCACGCCGTAAACGAGCGAAGAGATCACCGCAGTCAGCAGGCTGATGATGACCATGAAAACGACCCCAACAGTCGCCCTTTGGACGCCCAGGTCACGGACTTCTTCCGCGCGGCGGCCTAACCGGTCCACTTCAACTTCACGCCGGCCAAACAGTTTGACCAGCAGCGCGCCGCCGATGTTCAGGGTTTCATTGAGGGTGGCGTTCATTCGGGCGATCGTCTCAAGCTGTTTGCGGGCAATTTCCCGGAGGAGCTTGCCCATCTTGCGGGCGGCAATGATGAAGATCGGCAGGATAAGGATGCCCAGCAGGGTCAGCCGCCATTCGAGGGTCAGCATCACCACCAGGGTCGCAATCACTTCGATGAAGTTCGTGACCAGGGTGACCAGTGTTCGGCTGACGGCCACCTGCGCGCCGACAACGTCATTGTTCATCCGGCTGATCAGCTCACCCAGGTGAGTGTGGGTGTAGAAACGCAGAGACATCTTCTGTAAGTGCTCATAGAGGCCGACCCGCAGGTCAAAGATCACCCCTTCGCCGACCACGGCTAAAAGGCGGCGGGTGATGACTTGAAAGAGCCCGCTGACGATCGGCAGGATCAATAACCCGAGTGCGGCAAGGATCAGATTATGGATGTTCTTTTCGGGGATGGCATGGTCAATGATATAGCGCAGGATGAGTGGGGAGAGCAATGCCACCCCGGTGTAGAGCAGAATGGATACCAGGCTCCCAGTGATCAACCAGCGATAGGGGCGGGCATAGGTCAGGACTCGTTTGATCAAAGTCCAGGAAAGCTGGGGTTTTTCTTCCGAAGCGTCAATATAACTCCGCCAATTTTTTCGTCGCATTTCCATTGATGAGCTCTCCAATGTTGTTTTCGTGGTCTCGTATCCATTATACTCAGAGATAGGGAACGTCCTGTTTATAACTAGGAGCAAAAGCGATATGGATTCAAGAACTTATTTAAAAAAGCAGTTGGAAAGCATGTGGCACCTGCAAAACGCCGCTCTGGAAAGCGTGACGGATGAAATCGTGATGCAGCAGCCTTCCGGGACGGTCTCTCCGATTGGTGTGATCTGGCTGCATATGGTCAACGCCCAGGATAATTTCACGGGGATCCTTGCCGGTAAGACCTCGCTGTGGCGGCAGGGCTGGTCAGAGAAATTTGACCTGGCTCAGGCTCCCAATATCGGTGAGGACTGGACGCCGTATTATGAAACATCACTGACGGTGGATTTGTTGCGGGCTTATGGGGATGCCGTCCGGAAGTTCACTCAGGTGACGCTGGAAGGGATTGAAGATAAAGATCTGGATGACACCGTTAAAATGTTCACCGATCATGACCCCAAGGCGGATGTCTGGGTTTTGATGATCGGGCATACCCTCCTGCATTGCGGTGAGATTGCCGCCCTGAAGGGCATGTTTGGTGAGATGGGCTTGCCTTTCTGAGGAGAAAACCTAATAGAAGCCCTGCTGAGAAATTGGCAGGGCTTTTTTATTTGTCTGGAACGGGGTCACTCTTTAGGTAGGGAAAAGCAGATCCGTGCGCCGGCAGTGGCTTTGGGGTCGGCCCACATCCGGCCGCCGTGGGCTTCGATGATCGCCCGGGCGAGATAAAGCCCCAACCCGGCGCCCTTGGTCTTGCGGCTGGTGTCGGGGGCGCGATAGAACCGGTCGAAAATGTAGGGCAGGTCGCCGGGATTGATGCCTGGGCCTTCATCCGAAACGCAGATGATCACCTGGTCGGGCAGGTTTTGCCCGCTGATGTGGATTTCGCCGCCGGGGGAATATTTGATGGCATTGGAGAGCAGGTTTGTGAGCACCTGTTCAATCCGCACCTCATCCACCATCACCACCGGGAAGCTCTCCGGGATGTCAACGATGATTTGGTGCTTATCCGTCTGGGTCTGGAACCGGGTGGCGAGCCTTAGGGCCATCGAATGAAAGGAGATATCCGTCTTTTGAAGCTGAATGCCACCGGCCTGCAACCGGGATGCCTCCAACAGGTTCTCAATCAGACCGGTCAGACGGTCGGCTTCTTCCTCGATCACCTCGAGGCTGTCATCCATGACCTTGCCATCCCACTGCACGTCCTTACGCCGCAGCGTGCTGACATAGCCTTTGATCAGGGCAACAGGGGTTTTGAGTTCATGGCTGACAATGGAGATGAATTCGCTCTTGAGTTCATCAGCCTGGCGGAAACGGGTGATATCCCGGACGGTGACGATGATGTTGATCAGGGTGCCGTCCATTGAAAGCAGAGGGGCATAAGTGATCCCAACCGGGAGAGGCTGCAATCCATTGGGGCGGACGATGTCGCCTTCAACATAGAGATGCGCCTGGGGCGAAAGCGGCCAGCCACCGGCTTCGGCATTTTCCAGGGTGATCCCATGAGGGGGCTGCTTCCAGTGGATAATCTCCCCGTGGTCTTTCTTCTGGAGTTGCGCCTGGGTCAGCCCATACATCCGGGCAAAGGCGGCATTCGAACGCTCGATGGAATGATCCGGGTTGAGGATCAGGATTCCATCTGCGGCCGAATCCAGCATGGTGTCGGTACGCTGCTTTTCGCGGTTGACCTCAGTATAGAGGCGGGCGTTCCTGACGGCAATGGCGGCCTGGTTGGCGAAGCTGGAGAGCAGGGAGCGGTCATTGGTGGAGAACATGCCGCGATAATTGCGGAAGATGTAGATCAGACCGATGACTTCCTTATTAGCGACCAGCGGCAAGCCGACCGCGGTATGATTTCCCATGCTGATCTGTTGGAGGAGGTTGTTGATCTCCGGAATTTGGGCCTCTTCCGAATTTTGCATTGGGGGGATCTTACTTAACCACCTGTTGAGGAAATGCTGGATGGGTTCAGGCAGCCCGTTGGAGACGGCCAGAGACCACTGGCCTTTTGTATCCGTTAAGGCAATAAAGCCGGCATGACCGGCCATCATTTCAATTGCATATTTCAGGATCTGGCCCAAAAGTTTGTCCAGGTCCAATTCTTCAGTCAGCGAACGGGAGATCTCAAGCAGGTAATCCCGCTGGCGCACACGGATATCAGGTAACATGCCCTAATTTTAGCCCAGTTTTGTAACAGGAATATAAGAAAAGACAATCCTGGCTGATTTATGAAAAGTTGGCGTGAGTGGGGAAGGTTTATTCTTCTTTGTGCTGCGTTTTGATCAGGATGTCAATAACGGCGATGATGATGCCCACACCCAGCAGCCCATAGCCGATGATGCGATTCTCTTCAAAGAGCATACCGGCAATGATGAAGGCAAAGGCAACGTCGGTCAGGGGGCTGAGACGTTTGTGGTCGGGATTGCGCCTGATGAGGAACACCAGGGCCACGATCACGACCAGGGCCAGGATGGAAAGGATCAGAAAGATCGTACCGGCTGGCATACGGACCTCCTTGATTGGAAGTGAACGGATAATATCTCATTTTATTATCGCAAAATGTAGCCGGATTGTCGTCCTCCCCGAGTGGGGTTGGGCATCATTCAGGGGAGGGGGCTTGCAGCACTCTGGCTGCCCGGTAGGTGACCCATTTATTGGGAGCTTTCCTGGGGCCAAAGTCCATCCAGGTCTTCCCGGAATAGTCATATTCCATCTGCCACCTTTGGTCAGGGCCGCCCTTATCCATAATCAGCGCCATAGTGTTCGCCAGGTGGGGATCGCTGCCGTAACCGAGGTTGACGAGGGCTTCGGATAATTGCAGCAGGTCGGTGACGTAGAAGACGGGGAAACCGAATTTCCACCAGTTGCCGCTGGGCTTATCATTCCAGCCATTGGGATAAGGTGCTTCGCTGGGATCGCCACTCAACAGGAAGTCCACCCCGCGTTGAATCGCCCGCTGGATCAAGGGTGTTTGACGAGATTCTGGTAACTTACTGAAGGCCAGCATGACCTTTACCGCGCCCCAGGCGCAGGCCTGTTTGTTGTTAGCCCCGCAGAGGAAATCCGGGCCGATTTTGCCGGAGTAGTAACGGATGGGTGAACTTTTATCTCCCATCGGCGCCACGCCCTCTCCCGTGAGGCTGCGCGCCATCCATTCGAAAGCCAGATCCAGCCTGGGATCTTCCAATCCCAGGTCAAGCAGCGCGGCGCAGAGGTTGCCCTGCAGGCAATCCGCGGTACCGCCAGGGGTGCCGGAAGCTGAAAATTGACCGTATTCCGTGAGGGTATGGCCCAGGATATATTCGCAGGCTGTGGCGATGCGGGGATCGGCCTGAACTGACGCGCCCAACTGCCCGAGCAGGATCACGGACCAGACTGTGCCGGTGTATTTTGGACCATAGCCCGGTCCCGGTTCAACCCAATGACCTTCAGGGTTCATGTTTTCAAGAATCGCGGCGATATGCCCGTTTTTATGGGCCTTTTCCGCGGCTTCCGCCAGCGCGGTTGGGGGCGTATCCAGCAGATCTCGCAGCGCGAGATAGCGGACGCCGGGGTTATTCTCTTCGGTGAGCCATAGGATTGTTGCGGGGGAAAGGGTGAATCGCGTTGGCATGCTGCATCCTCCTTCTTCAATTTTCGAGTACCAGGGCAGGGATGAAGCGGCAATCAAAACCGGAGGCTGAACTCAGCCTCCGGTTAATTATAGTCCTGTTCTGTTGCCTATTTGAGCAGGCCGTGTTTCTTTTCGGCCAGAGAGATCGCTTCCTCAAAGATCTCCAGGGCATCATCCACTTCGCTCTTTGTGACGGACAGCGGCGGGGCCAGCCGGATCACACTCTGCCCGCAGCCCAGGGTCAGCAGGCCGCGCTCGAAAGCATAATCGACAATGTCATCGCGAAGTTTGACGGCGGGTTCTTTGGTCTCGCGATCAAGAACGAATTCCACGCCGATCATCAGCCCGATCCCGCGGACGATGCCGATGCTGGGATGGCGGGCCATGATCTCCGCCAGAGCATCCAGGGTGTAATCCCCGACCTCTTTGGCGTTTTGGAGATACTGCTTTTGGATCAGGTCAATGGTGGCCAGGGAGGCAACGCAGGCCAGGGGGTTGCCGCCATAGGTGTTCCCGTGGGAACCCTTAGGCCAGTCCATGATCTCTTTTTTGGCAATCATTGCGCCCAGCGGAACGCCGGAGGCAATCCCTTTGGCGCTGGTGATGATATCCGGCTCGACGTCGAAATTCTCGATGGCCCACCATTTACCGGTGCGGCCCATGCCGGATTGAACTTCATCGGCAATCAGCAAAATGCCGTGTTTATCACATAATTTACGCAGAGCGGGGAAGAAATCCGGTGGCGGAATGATATACCCGCCCTCGCCCTGGATCGGTTCGATCAGGAAAGCGGCGACCTCTCTTGGGGGGACGATCCGGGCAAAGATTTCATCTTCGATATAGCGCACCACTGCTTCACCGTAGCCCTCGCCTTTGCGCTGCACCAGCACCGGCCGGTAGGGATCGGGGAAGGGCACGTGGACAACGCCGCTCATCAGAGGGAAAAAGCCGCCTTTATAATGGGATTTGCTGGCGGTAAACGAAACGGAACCCATCGTCCGCCCGTGGAAAGCGCCCAAAAAACCAATAAACTGCGTGCGCTCGGTGTGATATCGGGCCAGCTTGATGGCCGATTCAACGCTTTCAGTGCCTGAATTGGTCATGAAGGAACAGGCAGGTCCTTCAAAAGGTGCGATTTCGTTTAACTTTTCTGCGAGATGCACCCAGGATTCGTGATAGAAATCCGATGAGATGTGGATAAATTGTTCGGCTTGTTTTTGAATGGCTTGTACAACCTGGGGATGGCTGTGCCCTGTGGCAACAACCGCAATGCCTGCTGCAAAATCGAGGAACCTGTTTCCGTCAACATCCCAGACTTCCGTCCCTGCTCCGTGGTCCATCACAAAGGGATACCCCCGCGGGTAAGAGGGTGAGATAAATTGCCGGTCGCGGTCGATGATCGCCTGCGCTTTTGGCCCTGGTAGCTTCAGCAGCTTCATATAATATTCCTCCGATATCGATGTTTAGGTGCATTGTTCGCCTGGTGAGATTCCTTAAGGAAGGCGGACAAGCTTTGACTCGGAGATTATATCACTGCTGGCTTTTAAGGTGAATGGGGCGGAGGGCTGAAGGCAGTGATGTAGGGTGCGCTCCGGTGTTGAGCGCACCAGGCAGGATCGCGATTTGGTGCGCGGAAGATCGCCGCACACCCTACTCTGCAATTCTTCCGTTGTAGGGTGCGCTCCGGTGTTGAGCGCACCAGGCAGGATCGCGATTTGGTGCGCG
>CAYUSC010000095.1:0-10267 GCA_964447265.1 uncultured Candidatus Brevefilum sp. | reverse complement strand
TCCGCCCCGGACAGGAAACCTTGAGCCGCCCCTTTTTCCCCAATCTTGTAGGAAGCAAAAATAATCGCCTGCCGAATCGCCAGATAAGGATCCTTCGTCCGCAGGAACCGGTCAAGAAAGGCTGAGAAAAGGGCATCCCCAGCGCCAATCGTGTTGATCACCTCACGGGTTTTCACAGCGGGAAAACGACCGACAAATCCATCCCGCCGGACCCCCATCAATGCGCCTTCAGCCCCCAGCCCAACCACAACGATCTTCGCGCTGAACCGGTCGAATATCCTGCGTACCACCCTTTCAGGCGAATCGGGCAGGGCTTCATCGCTGAGAAAGAGGATATCCGCAGCGTTCAAGTAATCCTGATTATAGGCATCATCCAAACTGTTAAGCGCATGCACATCCGTCGCAACCCATTTCCCGGCATCTTTAGCGGCCTGTAATAGAGGCCGGGCAAAGTTGATATTGCAGATCACAGCCAGATCCGCCTGATCGAGCGTTTCCAAGGCCCGATCCACTGGGTAAACCTGGTCCTGAATATCCTTGAGGTCGGTATGGATTTGGCGTTTACCCTGGGGGTCGTAAATGATGACCGATTGCGCCGTTTCATTTAAATCTGAAAGGATCAGGTCATCGGCAATCGAATCAGCTTTCAGCGCTTTGCGGACAAGGTCACCGTTATCATCCGTCCCGATCAGCGAGGCAAAATCCACCTGATTACCCAGTGTACTTAATGCTTTGGAGAGGTTATACCCCACCCCGGAAACAGTGGTTTGAATGCCGAAAAAAGGATACCGGACGGGAAAATACGGCAGGGGGAAGCTGTCAATAGCTAAGGTGGTCTCCAGATTGATCAAACCGGCGATAAAAAAACGGCTCATATCACTTCCCCTGGGTTTATCGCGCCCCCCGGCGACCGAATTGACGCTCCAGCAGATCTGCGGAAAGATGGATCATTGTCGGGCGGCCATGTGGACAGGTTCGCGGTGACTGGCAGGCTTCCAAATTGCGCAGCAGTGCGTTTTGTTCTTCCACCGAGAGGACCTGCCCCCCCTTCACCGCCATTCGTTTGCAGATCCGGGCGGTGAGCTTGGCCTCAGTGGCTGCGGCCAATGGCGTCTCATCATCCTCGAAATCCTCCACAACCACATTCAAGGCCGCTTGCGGGTCGCCACCCACAATCAAAGCCGGAATAGCCCGAACGGTGAATGTGTTAGGGCCAAACGGTTCCACATCAAAACCGATATGTTCCAGGACGTCAAGCTGCTCTTCCAACAACCGAGCTTTTTCGGGTGGGAGGACAACGTTCACCGGCTCCAATAATGTCTGGGCCGGCACCTTGTCCTGGCTTTGTTGGGCCATCAACTGTTCAAATAGCACCCGCTCGTGCGCGGCATGTTGATCAATCAAATAAAGCCCATCAGGACCTTCCGCGATCAAATAGGTCGCGGCCACCTGCCCCACCAACCGGAGCAGCGGGAGTCTATCTTCGGATAAAGCGCCGGTATGGATCTGCACCCGGGTCGGCATTGGCTCGGCGGCGTTGCCTTCTGGGAAGGGAATCTCCGCAGCCATTGGCCAGGGTATTTGATTTTCATCCGTATTTTCATTTACCGGCTGACCGCCCCAAAATTGACGGGGGCGCAGTTCCGGCACAGGTGAATATGCTAACAGTGCCCGCCGGACCGCCCGCTGAACTCGCGAAAAGACCAGATCGTTCTCCCTGAAACGCACTTCCGCCTTGGCAGGATGCACGTTGACATCCACCGCTTCCGGGGGCATCTCTAAAAATAGTGTCACGACCGGGAATCGACCAACCATCAGGAGGGTATGATAAGCCCGCAGGACGGCTGCCGTAACGGCCGTATCCCGCACCCAGCGCCCATTGACAAAAACCGTGATCTCACGGCGGTTGGCCCGGGTCAGCGAGACCGGGCTGATAAACCCATGGATTCGATAATCTTCTTCCTTAAAATCAACAGCCAGCATCTGCCGGGCAATATCCACCCCATAGAGGACTGAAAGGATCTCCCGCCGGTCACCATTACCGCTGGTTTGCAGCGAGGGCTTGCCATCCACCACCAGCTGCCAGCGGATTTGCGGGTAGGCCAGAGCATAGCGCGTCACCAGAGATTCAATATGGCGGCGTTCCGTGCTGTCGGTTTTGAGGAACTTCAAACGAGCCGGGACGTTATAAAACAGGTCTTCGACCATAATGCGGGTACCCGAAGGGACACCCACCTGCTCTTGTTGGCCCAGCCTGCCCCCCTCCACAATCAGCCGCGCCCCAATAGCCTCATTTTCCGTCTGCGATTCAACCGTCATCCGGGAAACCGACCCAATCGAAGCCAGCGCCTCACCCCTGAAACCCAGAGTGGTGATATGGAAAAGGTCCTCAGCCCGGGCCAGTTTGCTGGTGGCATGTCGGGAAACCGCCAGGCCTAACTCTTCGGTGGTGATCCCGGCGCCGTTATCCAGAACCGAGATCAGGCGTTTGCCCGCCTCTAAGACCTCCACCGTAATCGCATCGCTGCCGGCATCCAGTGCATTCTCAACCAATTCTTTCACCACCGAAGAAGGTCGTTCAATCACCTCTCCGGCAGCAATCTGACTGGCAATATGATCGGGTAATAATCGTATGGGCATAATTTCTCCAGATTGAATTATAACCTACCCGCAAAAAGTTCAAGCCTGTGTCCGATTAAATGAAAGAGGGAGAGAAGTTACTCTCTCCCTCATCGTCAATCAAATGCGTGAAGTCTAGTGGAAGAATACTGGGAACCAGTTATCCACCATCGGCGGGAAACTAAGGGTGATTATCACAGGGTCGTGGTCACTGGACCGATAGGCATCCGGAGCATAAAGCAAATCCTGAGCATCCGCTTTGTAGGTCATGTCATAGTCAATGATATCCGGTTCATCCGCATTGATG
This sequence comes from uncultured Candidatus Brevefilum sp., assembly GCA_964447265.1. GTDB lineage: Bacteria > Chloroflexota > Anaerolineae > Anaerolineales > Anaerolineaceae > Brevifilum. Next base: position 7,341 of record CAYUSC010000095.1, on the reverse strand, counting down.
TGCCAGAAATTGACATCGTAAATATACATGGACATGTAGGAATTCGCTAAAGCGTAATCCAGATAACCAACCTGAGCATCATAGACATACCCATAGGCATCATCTCCCTGGATTTCATAGATCATATCGTAGAAATCATCATCCGTATCGTCAACACCATCCGCACCAGCCAGGATGATATCAATCGGATCTTCCTTATCATAGGAGTTGAAGTCGCCGATCAAAACGATGTGATTCGAGCCGGTGTTGGTGGGATCTGTATCCAGCCAGGCAATTTCCGCTGCGGCGGCGCTTGACCGGGTGAGGTTACAGTTCCCTGCGCCATCGCCCAGATCCGGATCGCCCAGGGCATCACAATCGGAACCTTTGGACTTCAGATGGTTCACGACCACGGTAAAGATTTGCCTCGAGAAGTTATCCCTGAACGTGATCGCCAGGGCAGGCCGGTTGTAGTCATCGTTGAAATTTGGGTCCACGCTGGAATCGAGGATAGCGGCATCACCGATCGGCGTCACGGTCGCGGTTTTATAGATCATCGCGACTTTGATGGCATCCGTGCCAATTGCGCCGGTTGGAATATAGCTATATGTTCCTGCACCGACCACGGCATTCAAACCGTTCACCAGATCAGCCACAGCATAATCGGGAACCTGGCTGGCCCGGTCATTCTCAATCTCGATCAAACCAAACACATCAGCGTCCATTCCGGCCAAAGCCGCAATGATCTTATCCCTTTGTCGAGAAAGTTCTTCTGTTGTATCCGCACCCCGGCATTCCATATCTTCACTCGGGCCGCAGATATCGTTGACGCCATCATCAATCGTGGTGAAGTAATTCAACACATTCAGGCTGGCAATGGTCAGATCAGCAGGATAGACGATCGGGCTGATCTGGCGTGGATTTGCGTCATAATAGACCGAACCTTGTGTCGGCTGGATTTTATAAGCACCATAGGTGTAATCCAACACACCATACAGGCCTGTCACCCATCCACCACCCCGGAAGAGATTGTCCATATTGAAGATTGCACCATTCGGATGCAAAGCGGGATTGGAATTGTAGGTATTCCGCCCATCGTCCAGCGTGATCTCGTCCAATTCGTAGGTATCCACCGCGGCATAATATTCCACCGATCCGGGTTCATACAGAGCCGTGGGAGTCACGTGCCGGGTGGAGGTCAGAACAACTTCACCGTAATAATCGAAGTTATAGTATTCCGAGATAATCAGATCCTGATCGAAGAACACCCGCATCCCCTCATAAGGCTCGAAGGCGTCCGCAGTGGCCATCGGCAGGGTCAGGACAGCAGCCGTCGGCAGAGGCTGTTCGGTCGCGCAGATCCAAACCTGGCTGACGGAACCGATCTCCGTGAGATCATAATATTCCGCGACAGTCCCGCGCACACGGACATGATCGCCGACCATGACATCCGGCGCACTGGAAGCATACACCCAGACGCCATCGGATGTCGTTGGATCACCATCGCCGGTGGCGTCCTGAATGAAGAAACCATTCTTGCCGCCGACCTGGTAATCACCCACCACAATACCCTCTGTGGCAATCTCATTACCAGTTAACGGAGATGAAGCGCCATTTCCCTGAATATCATAAATCGGAGTATAAGCATCGCCGCAGGCTTCCGGTGGGGGTTCATATTTCACATTGGGCTCACCAGGCGTGTTATATGCCTCACCTGCAGCGATAGTCCCATCGTACCCCTCAATACCTGCCAGATCAAAGTCATTCCGCACCCAATTGGTGGCCAAATTCGTGTCAAAGCCATCCGGGATGCGTGACGCGCCGCCAACCGTAAAACTGGAACCATCATATCCTTGAGTCAAGACAGGTTCACCATAATTAAGGTCCAAGGTGCCATTGTCTTTGACTCCAACGGCGTCAACGATCTCATCCCAGGGGGCATAATCGATCACGCCATCATTATTGGTATCAATATCTTCCGTTGCTGCACCGGTGAAATTTTTCACCAGTAAAAAGGTCTGGGTGCCATTCTCAAGGCTATCAGCACTCAGACTGGCCAGGAAGAAACCATTTGCATCGGTCAGACCCATTGGGACCACACGATCAATCGTTCCGCCGTTAGGGTCATCCCCCTCAATTGCCAGAACGGAAAGATCAGAAAAATCAGTATCAGCAAGCCCATAAAGCTCGATGTATTCAACATCAGCACCAGTCGTGCTGGCTGAGAATTCGTTAATGACAGTTGGCACTTCAAAACAATCACAAGTGTGTACACCGAGATAATCCACAGTATCCTGTGGATAACCATTCCATTCGGGAACCGGGTCGAATGCATCGCTCCCATCCGTATCGCCTGCACATACGGAAGACATGCGAACCAGGGTATCATTGACAGTGGTCACATCCCCTGACCCCCAATATCCTGCCACTGGATCCACCCCAATCTGCCCAATGACATCAATAAACGCGACACCTTTCCGTAGGGCAAAAGCGTCATCACCGTTAAAGTTGATGACTCCACTCGTCATATCAGCTACAGCCAAAATTGCGGCATTGGCGGAAGCATTGGCTATAACAAAAACATCGCCATTTTCAAGCGTCCCGGATAATGCTGTGGACTAAGTTGGCGATGTTGCCCCGTTGCTGTAGAGCTCAATCGAATATTGGGAGAGATCTACCGGGACTCCTGTTCCATTGTAGATCTCAATTGCCTTGTTTGAACTGCCACCCTCGATATATTCGGAAATGAACAAATCTGTGGTTACAGCCGACGCCTCCTGGGTGACAATACCCAACGCGCCAAATACCATACCAAATATCAACACCAGATTAAAGAATCTTGTGCGGATATGCATAAATAATCCTCCTCTGTAAGTCGATTAATGGAAACTTAATTATCTTATCATAGGTTCCATTCCAATTATTTACTTAATGAAAATTCTAATGTTAAGATTTCCCATATTATATAAATTTGAGTGTTTTCATCCTGATATTTGGGAGCTTGGCACTTAATAAAAACTCATAATTCCAAAAAAATATAACGGATTTGTCTCTATGAATAGCGGTACAAGTCGATCATACGCACCAAGGCGGCGGAATATACAGTTAGCATTTTTCAGGCATGACATTTTGCCTAATTTGCTTAAAAACCCTTTGACAATGCAACGATTCAAAAGGTTTTATGTTATTATATTAAGAGCATTTATTATTATGGCCAAAATGACAACTACGCCTTCGAAACCATGATCACAATAAACCATCAAAGACCTATCAAGGCATTGAATTTCACTCCAAACCGTGACAAATGAAAAAATATTACTGATCTATCAATACTTAATGATGGGTAAAAGTTCTACGTAGGAGAATATTGTATGGAAGCAAAAATCAAGGAACTCAGCAAGATCGCAGCCCTTATTGATCAGGACATTCTTACAACCGGCCGCGATTGCGCGGTTGGTGTCCATATTGGTGGGAACCTGACCTTATCACAAATCATGGCCGTCCTCTTCTTTGAAGTGGCGCACCTTGATCCTAAAAACCCAAAATGGAAGGATCGTGACCGCATCATCCTCAGCAAAGGCCATGGCAATCTTGCCCTTTCCTCTGCGATGGCCCGCAAGGGTTTCTTTCCCCTGGAAGAGCTGGAAAAATTTGATACCTTCAACTCCATGTTGAGCATGCACATCGATAAGCACCGCATGCCTGGGGTCGAGATCAGTTCCGGTTCACTCGGCCACGGCCTCTCGGTTGCCGTTGGAGCAGCACTCGGCGCCAAAATTGACAAAGCCGATTGGCAAACATACTGCATCATCTCTGATGGCGAATTAGAGGAAGGCTCCGTTTGGGAAGCGCTGATGTGCGGCGCAAATTATCACCTCGACAATCTCACGGTCATTCTGGACCGGGACATGTTCACCATCGAAGGCAACACCGAAGACACCATGGCATTGGAACCCCTGGCTGACAAGCTGAAGGCGTTCAACTGGTTCGTTCTGGAGGTCGATGGCCACAGCATTAAAGAGCTGCTGGACGCATTCAACCAGAAATCCCCTGACCATAAACCAAAATTCATCATCGCCAACACCATCAAAGGCCGTGGCGTTGCTTCCGTCGAGGGGAAAGCTGACTCGCACTTCTTTAAGATATCCAAAGAAGATGCCGAGAAAGCTTTGGAAGCCCTGAAAAATGCAGACATGGAAGCTTAAGGAGAACAATGAGCGACAATAAACAAACCCAAAGCCCCCTGGTTGGCCTTCCCAGCAGAAAAGCCTATGGTAAAGTTCTGGTTGAATTGGGTCACCAGTTTGAAAATATCGTTGCGCTCTCGGCCGATTTGGCCGGCAGCGTCAATTTATCCGATTTCAGCAAAGTATTTCCAGATCGGTTCATCAATGTTGGTGTAGCCGAGCAGGATCTGATGGGCGTCTCCGCCGGCCTGACTCTGGCAGGGAAAATCCCCTATGCCAGCACATATGCCGTCTTCTCCGCCCTCCGTGCTGCGGAGCAGGTCCGCACGGATATTGGCTATAACGGCCTGCCCGTCCGGATCGTGTCCAGCCATGGCGGGATCACCTTTGGCGTCGCGGGTGCAACCCACCAGGCGCTGGAAGATATTGCTGTTTTCCGAACAATACCGGGCATGGCTGTTTTCTCACCAGCCGATGCCGTTGAGACTGCCGCCATTTTACGCAAAACCGTCCACCTGGATGGCCCACTCTATCTTCGCTTGAGCCGGACCACAGAAAAGACTGTTTACACGCAGGATTTTGATTATCAAATTGGTAAACCCGACCTGTTGATCCCCGGCGGGGAAGTCCTTTTGATTGCAACGGGTAACGAGGTTGGCGAAGCAATGGATGCCGTCAAACTGCTCGGTGAAAAAGGCGTCAGGGCTGGCCTCCTGAACATCTCGACCATCAAACCCCTCGATGGCAAAGCGCTGGTCAACATTCTCAAGAATTACTCAACAGTGATGACCATCGAACAGCATAACATCATCAACGGTCTGGGCAGCGCAGTAGCCGAAGTTATTGCCGAGGCTAATCTCAATCTGAAATTCCACAGGCACGGGATCATGGATATTTTCACGACCTCAGGCCCCTATTCGGACCTGCTCAGCTACTATAAATTGGATCCCGAAGGCATTCGCGACACATTGCTTCAGGTTTTGGATTCATAACTAGACGGCAAAATCAGTGTTAACATATTAACCTGAAAAGTTAAGGCACTTTTACCTTGATTTTTCGCAGGAAAGTAACCTATAATTGTCTAGATGTTAATAGCTCATTAAAGACACTTAACAACGAGTAAAGAGAAACTATTAATGGAAATCAATCAATTAATTCGTAAAGAAATTGTCGATGTCAATGTCGCAGTCGAAGATTGGCAAGGCGCCATTCGTGCGGCTGGCAAATTAATGGTCGAAAGCGGCGCGGTGGAAGCAAGGTTCGTGGATGCAATGATCCGGGTGGCGAAGGAATTCGGCCCCTACATCGTTGTGGCCCCTGGTATTGCCCTCCCCCATGCCCGGCCCGAAGATGGCGTCATCAAGGCCAGCATTGCGGTTGTGCGCCTGAGCACACCGGTGAATTTCGGCAATGAAGACAATGATCCTGTATATCTCGTCGTTGCGTTGGCAGCGATTGACCATGAGCAACATATTGATGGATTAAAGCAACTCGCTATGGTTCTGGGAAACCAGGATAAGATCGCCGAGATCAAAACGGCGACAACCAAGGAAGAGTTGCTGGCGGCTTTTCTCAACGCCGCGTAAATAGTTTTATTCCATTCATATTTGCTCTTCGCTTGAACTAAAAGAGCAACCAGGTTGTAAAAATTCTTCAAAGGAAGGAGGTGAATAAGAATGGCAGATGAAAAGAAGGTAGTCGTCGGCAAGACAGAGGGTTTGATCGCTTTAGTCCTCGCTGTTGCAGCCTTCGTACTCGGTTTACTATCCCTGTAAGTTGTATTGGTGTTGTGTTAGAACCATAGGAGTGTAAATTGGTCAAACTATGTGCTGTTTGCGGCATGGGATTGGGCAGTGGGCTTTTGGTCAAGATGGGGATTGAACGAGTGCTCGAAAAACATGGCTACGGACGCAATGACTTCCGTGTTGAAGTGGCCGACATTTCTACCGCCCGATCCATGATGCCAGACATCTTTGTTACGACTAGCGAATTCGCAAAATCATTGCGAGAGGTCAGTGCAGAAGTTGTCACTGTGAAAAACCTCTTCGATGAGAAAGAAATCGATGCAGCGATCATAGATGTCTTTGAAAAAATTCATAACGAAAAAAAGAAATAACTTATTTGATTTCAGGAGAAAAAAATGGCAATTCTTAATTTCCTTCAAGCATTTCTAAGTAATGCGTCCATCCTCGTCGGTTTGATGGCCCTGATTGGTCTTTTGGCCCTCAAGAAACCCTTCGAGGAAGTTGTGACCGGTACCATTAAGTCCATCCTGGGCTTCTTGATCTTAGGCGCCGGCGCTGGTGTGGTTGTTAATGCGATCACCCCCCTTGGCGCCCTGTTCAGCAAAGTTTTGAACATCCCCAACGCTGCTGTTCCAGTCAATGAGGTTTTCACCAGCATCGTCCAGGAATCCCTGGGTCAACAGGTTGCACTCACTTTCTTGTTTGCCTTCCTGTTCAACCTCGTCCTGGCCCGCGTGACCAAATTCAAATACATTTGGTTGACCGGCCACCACACCCTCTTCATCGCCACCCTGACCGTCGGCATGCTCTCCGTTATGCCCATCTTCGCTGGCAATGATGTTGTGATCATCGCCATCGCCTCCATCATCTCAGGCTTCATGATGACCTTCATGCCCGCTCTGTCGATGCCCTTCATGAAGAAAATCACCGGCGGCGACACCTTCGCCATGGGTCACTTCGGCATCACCACCTACGCTCTGGCTGGTTATCTTGGTCAGTTCGTTGGCGATCCGGAAGATTCCACCGAGAATATGGAATTCCCGGCCTGGATCGGCTTCATGAAAGAGCCCCTGGTTGCCATGGCTTCCGTCATGCTCATCATCTACCTCGTCGTTGGTCTGCTCAGCGGCAATGCTTCTGCAGCTGAACAACTGGGTGCCTACTGGCCAGTTGGTGCCTTCCTGGCATCCCTGAACTTCGCCGGTGGTATTGCGATCATCCTCCTCGGTGTCCGCACCGTTCTGGCCGAGATCGTCCCCGCCTTCCGTGGTATTGCTGAGAAAATCGTTCCCGATGCGAAACCCGCTCTGGACTGCCCCGTTGTCTTCCCCTACGCTCCTAACGCCGTTTTGGTTGGTTATCTTGCCTCCATCGTCGGTGGTCTGCTCGTTATGGTTCTGCAGATCGTTGCTAAGGGTGCTCTCGGTGGC
>CAYUSC010000094.1:0-10280 GCA_964447265.1 uncultured Candidatus Brevefilum sp. | reverse complement strand
ACTGAATGTGACTTTCACCCAAAACCAAATACCAATGTTTTATCTGAAAGGAATTACCATGTCCAAGCTCTCAAGCAAAATCAATTTCGTTGCCACCCGTTTCGATTCCCGCACCGTCCGCTTAGTTGTCACCCTCGCAAGCCTCGTTATGTTCGTCCTGGCCGCTGGCGCTCCTGACACCTGCGGTGGCATTGGAATGCAGTGATCCTGGTAATTGCCGTTGCCCTTGGTTTGGCAGCGGGTTTAGTCAACGCACGAATTAGAAAAGAACCTTACCAACCGATTGATCTGAAATATTTCTGGCTCATACTGGTCGCGGCAACACCGCAAATGCTTGCCTTCTTCATCTCGGGAACCCGGGATAAGATCCCGGACCAGTGGATCCCGGCCATTCTGATCGCCTCCCAGCTTATTTTGCTGGTGTTTGTCTGGCTCAACCGCGAACATCCTGCGATGTGGGTTTTGGGTTTGGGACTTCTCCTGAACCTGGTGGTGATTAGCCTGAATGGCGGATGGATGCCGATCTCACCGGATACCCTTAATAAGTTGAGGGTGCCGGCGGATACCTGGCAAATTGGGGCCAGACATGCGTTCAGCAAAGACATGGTTCTGACAAGAGAAACAACCCGTTTGTGGTTCCTGTCAGATATCTTGACCCTTCCCAAATGGATCCCGTATCGGGTTGCATTTAGCATAGGTGATGTCATTGTTGCCATCGGAGTGTTTTTCCTCCTATTACAGAACAATCATTCAGAAGATAAAAGTAGGACAGTCGTTCAACAGGAGAACTGACGATGACTAAGAATTTTCACATCCAACAGGAATTCAGCCGATTATTGACAGCGGCTGTGATCAATGGCTCGTTCCGCAAGGCACTGCTCAATAATCCCGGCAAGGCCATTTCCTCCGGTTTCGGTGGGGAAGCCTTCAACCTCGGCGCAGATGTTGTGCAGCGTGTCTCCAGCATCCGGGCGAACAACCTGGCAGAATTTGCCACACAATTATCGGAACTCTAATCCGGCCGATTGATCCACATTCTGACAAGCTATGTCGCCTTGCGACAGGCTGTCAACGAAGAACAGCGTAACTTAACAAGTCAATAATTCTTGAATCGTTCCTCGAATCTCTGGAATTGCACCCGATGATTTGGTTGCCAGGAGATCCAGTTCCGAATTGTTACCAATCCTATTCAGATACGCTATAATTAATGGATAGGAACGCGAAACAAGACATGGAGGCTGGAATGAAAAAATTTGGCAAATTCTTATTCGGTGCAATGCTGGGTGGTTTGATCGGCAGCGGATTGGCATTACTTTTTGCCCCCGCATCCGGCAAACAAACCCAACAGGAGATCGTGAGCTACTTTGGAAATCTGAAAGATGAGGTTCAACGGGCCGCAGATGAGAAACGTGTTGAGTTGGAAGCCCAACTTCACGCATTGCAGTCCGGAAAGCAAGTAACGATTGAGAAAAAGCAAGCTTAAACCTGAGAGCTTAAGCAAAATGGTATTGATCACCCCTCGCAATCTGCGAGGGGTGTTTTTTGTTAATTATTGGGCAGCGGTTGATTGGGGAAAAACCTGCGGAGTTGGTTAGGGGTAGGATTGCGTGGGGACATACCCGGGGTAGCCGTCATCCACAGGGTAGGAGGTTGGTTCCGGCGTTGACTGCGGTGTGGGGGTGGCCGTCGGCTGAGGCGTGGGGGTGGGCGCCTGGTTGACATCCGGCGTAGCGGTTGGCGTTGCATCGTCCAATATTATTTCGGGCATATAGGAGATATCTTCCACATAGTCAATGCTGGTCTGGCAGGCAGGTTCGAGGAATTGGATGACGTTCTCCCAGGTCAGCGGGAGATTGTGGTTATAGGTCTGCTCGATCGCATTGGTCAGGCAGCCGGGACCGGCGTTGTAGTTGACCAGAGTGAACTTCCAGAGGTCCTCATAGAAACTGACTTCACCGGCTTTTTGGCGGGTGATGTTATAGATGATCTGGCCGACCTGTTCGCAGTTTGCCAACAGGGAACGGGCAAAGATGCTGATGCTGAAATTCGCCTGGGTCAGGTCAATTCCCATGGGGCAATTCGGGCAGGCTGCATTGACCTTTTGGACCAGTGCGCCGCGCAGCATTTCCTGTTCAGCCTGGTCCAAATTGCCAAAGCCCTTCTGACAGACTTCCGTATCGAGCACGAGGGGACAGAACTGCGTGAAGAAACTGGGATTCCAAAGCAGGACCGTATCGGCGCCCAGGTCACTTAAGTGCCCAAGCCCGGCTTCATAATAATTGGCGGAATATCCCGGCCAGAACTGACTTTCGCGACTGAAGATATTCTTGAGTAATTGGGCGGGGACGCCGGTGTCCTGCGCCACCTGGATGATCTCATTATCGAACTGATTCTGCCAGCTATTGATCTCTTCACGGGCTGTTTCCAGTCCGCATTGATTAGCGACCTGGCTATTCTCCAAACCGCCATCAGCGCAAACGCTGGCATCCACGATGCCCTGATTGATTAGGGAGGCGGCCAGATAATAGTAGGGGACGGTGGAGACCAAACCCTCGGGAATTTCCGGCGATGAGAGCCAGGCGGGTGCGCCGCCAACGGGCGGGAAGGAAGACCAGATCTGCGAGCAGGTGGATTCGTTATCCCCCAAATACTGGGTGCTGATGATATCCACATACCACTGAGGCGGGTCATTGCTCTCGCCATCCGGTTCGACAAAATCTCCCCAGGGGATCACTCTCACCTGGGCGGAGTAAGTTTCGGATGAGTCGCCATAGCTGGATTCGGCCCAAAAGCTCACAGGGACGCCGGAAAGGCCTGTGGCGGGCAGGGGAATCGAACATTCATTGCCTTCACAAGAGAACGCTTCCGCCCCGATATAGCCCTGGATGTTGATGATGGTTTCATTAGGGAGGGGTTCTTCAGCTGTAAAATGCAGACTGGGCATGGTGTTGCAGCGATTCTCAGGGGCCTGGGGATCGCAGTCGGAGATATCGACATAGACCTCCGGCGCCTGCAAGTCCACTTCGATCTCACGTTCGCCGGGTGTGACGCTGACCTGATAGAGATAGAGGCCGGGGCATTGCTCGGTCTCCGTGATGTCGTCATTGAAAACGCAGGGGGTGGTTTTCAGCCAGTCATCCAGCACGGTATCCCCGCAATAATACTGGACCTCCTCGGCTTCAGGCCAGCCTTCATGCTCGACATAAATCTGGCAAACCACCTGCGAGCTGCTCCAGGTGAGCAGCCACCATTCATAAGTTGTGTAGGAAACGGTGATCGTTGCCTTGCGCTGGGGGCCATCGGCCTCCAGATTGGTTGCATTTACAGGATGAGTATTGAAGGTGAACAAACCCAGGACAATACCCGCCACGATGAGCATGACGAGTATGGGCATCCATTTGGGTTTCAAACTTTCGTTCACCATCATCAGTTTCTCTTTACGGGTACCCTTCCGGCGTCACGGTTGCGGTGGATGGTGTGGGTGTGATCGTCGGAGTCGGTGTTGGCGAAGGGTGAAGCGTTTTTTCGTATTGTTCGGTTAACCTTGCCTCCAGCGTTTGTACGAGGACGGTTAACGGAGCGGGCTGCATGATATCATCAATGGCCTGCTGGAGGATCGCGCGGACCGCTTCCTGATTGGGTAGCAAGACCTGTGCCTGACTGTAGCCCGGCACCTCCCACACCGTGACGGCGTCCCAGCCGATCATGTAATATCCAATCCGATCGGTATCGGCCAGACGGAGCGAGAGCGGGATCATCTCCACGAGTTCGGTCAGCGAGATATCCGTCTTGACCCAGCCCTGGTAGCTTGAATAGAGCAGCGGCAATTTAGTGAGGTAACTCTCGTGGGTGAATTTCTTGAAGATCACCCGCAAGAGCTGCTGCTGGCGCTCCATTCGGTTAATTTCATCGTTGCCATCAATAAAGGAGGCATAACAAAGGGCCAGAGCGCCATCCATTTCGACCAGACCGGCCCTAATGCCGCCGCATTGACCGGCAATTGGATAAAAAACGGTCACATCAATGCTGTCGAGGTCGTCCACCAGCCACTGGAAATCTCCAGGGTGGGCCAGGACAAACCGATCCACATCGAGGCCGAAATTGTAGGATAGGGTTTCGAGCATGGTCTCAATTCCGCCCAGGGCATAAGCGGTGTTGAGCCTTTGCATGCCAAAACCGGGGATGTAAACGTACAGGTTGCCTGGAATGGAAATCAGGCTCGCTTTTGAAAACCTGGGGTGGATCAGGAGCAGGTGGACCGCCTGGATTCGACCGGTGAAGGGAGGTTCGGTGTCTGAACCCAGCAACACCCACACCTGAACTTCATCGGAGAGCGTGATTTCCGCCATCGGGTCCGGGATGGCGGTTGCGGAATCAAATTCCGGCAGCGCAAAGATGGTTTCGTCCGAGGCGCTCGCGCCGGTTGGAGAGGGGGTTGCGGTGGTGGGCAGCGAGGTTGGGATAATAGCGGTTTCAGTCTCGGCTGCCAGCGACGTTTCGGTTGTTTCTGCAATGGGCGATTGGCAGCCGACCATCCCGAGACTCATCACGGTGATGGCGAGGATAACCAGCGCAATCCACGCTCGTTGACGATATTCCAGACGTTTTTTACTCATGAGATCCCAGAATCTGATTATAGCATGAATCAATCTAGCACCAGGCTAGATAACTCATGCCTGGAAACCGGTAAGACCCCCTGAATTTTTTACGAAATGAATGGAAAATTGTTATAAATCCTTAATCTTAAATGAGGAATTTGTACCAGATTACATTATAATTAGATTAATAACCGAATGCATCGCACTCTCAAGGAGAATCGTATGGATAAGCCCAAATCGAGGGGGGTAATGCCGCTCATTTTGGGGACTTTGCTTATTGCCACAGGGGTCATATTTTTATTGCACAACTTTGAAATTATTGCCCTTGACTGGGAAATGTTGATGGGCCCATTATTCGGCATGGGCGGACTGATCTTCCTGCTGGTTTTCATGGTTAATACCGATGATTGGTGGGCGTTGATCCCCGGGATGGCCCTTATCAGTCTCGGTATCATCATTTTTATGGGGCAGGGTGATTTTGAGAATGCCTGGGTAGGCGCCTTGTTCCTGGGAATGCTGGGTTTTTCATTTCTACTGATCTATATGTTTCACCCGGTCCATTGGTGGCCCATCATCCCGGCTGGCGTTCTGGCTACCCTCGCTGCGGTCAGCGTATTGCCGGATGGGAGCAACCTTTCGGGTGGTATATTCTTTTTGGGGATAGCGCTCACTTTTTGGTTGGTCTATGTCCTTCCCAAACCCGTTGGAAAATTAGTCTGGGCTTTGTTCCCGGCGGGAATCTTATTTGTTTTAGGGTTATTGTTTCTGTTTGATTCGACTGAACTAATCGCCTACTTTTGGCCCGCGGCTTTGCTATCCATCGGTATAGGAATATTGGTTTACGCACTGCGAAAACAGCCCGGTTGCTGAGAAAAACAAAAAAGAGCTGTCGTGATCACGACAGCTCTTTTTTGTTAAGCGGTTGAAGAGATCAGTTCAAAGAGTTCAAAAGGCTTTGTTGAAGGGTATGGATCTCGCTGATGCCTTTCCTGGCTAGCGAAATCATGGTCTGCAATTCGCTTTCAGCAAACGGCTCACCTTCGGCTGTGCCCTGCACTTCAATGAAGCGACCGTCGTGGGTCATGACCACGTTGAGGTCCACATCCGCCAGGCTGTCCTCGGCGTAATTGAGATCAAGCACGGCGTTACCTTTCAGCATACCCACGCTGACCGCAGCGATTGGCGGCCGCAAGGCATTTGGCGGAATGGCCCCGGATGCAATCAGAGGCCTGAGTCCCAAGGCCAGGGCGAGGTAGCCGCCGGTGACGGAGGCCACGCGAGTACCGCCATCCGCTTGAAGCACGTCACAATCCAGCAGGAGGGTTCGCTCGCCGATCAGATCCAGATCCACAGCCATGCGCAGAGACCGGCCAATCAGGCGGCGGATCTCCTGCGTGCGGCCTTTCAGGCCCTGAGTTTCACGGGGTGTGCGGGTCAGGGTGCTGCGGGGGAGCAGGGCATATTCGGCCGTGATCCAACCGGTGCTTTTGCCTGCCATCCAGGGTTTTACGCCATCCTGAACAGTCAGGTTGCAGAGCACACGGGTCTCTCCCCAGGTCACCAGGACGGAACCTTCCGCAACGCTGACATAATCCGGTGTGAAAGACAGGGGTCGGAGTTCATCAAATTTGCGCCCATCCGGGCGCGAGAAATCATTTGTCATCATGCTTTGATTATAACCCTGGCTGAGAAGGTTTGAAGGTGGGTCAGGCTTCCTTGATCGCGGCGACCAGTTCACGCTGCGAAGGGATCAACGAGGAGAAACGCAATTCGCCATTAATCAGGATGCAGGGCAGGTTCTTGATTCCTAGTTTGGTCATCCGGGCGATATTTTCCGGCGAGGTTGCTTTGTATTCGACCATCTGAACCCGATCGCCTAGTTCCTCGGCTGCCCGTTGAGCGGCATTGAGCATGTAACCGCAAGCCGCGCAGGTGGCGGAATCCAGAGTGAAGACTTCCATCAGGGGCGTTTTAAGGTTGGCATAATCCGGCAGATGGATGGAGTCCAGGTCTATTTGGGCGGCCTGATAGTGGGCCAGGATTTGGCGGGTGTTCTTTGGATCGCGGATCGCTTCCACGGTTGCGATCACGTTTTCAATCGGGGTGGCATAGGGCATGTCACACCCGGGTGAGATGATCAGGTTATCGTGATTGGGGAGGGCATCCAGCAGGTCTACAACGTATTTCATATTGTCCTGCTGAGTTCCCAGCAGCATCCGGGTGGTCAGAGGGATGTTGCCCTGGAGGACGAGGTTGTAGCGGTCGGTGATCGGTTTGACGGCGACCATGTCAATATTTTCGTCCACCGCGATCCCATCCGGTCCGGTCTGGCACATGACCTCGATATTTTTGGTGGCATCGCCGCAAACGAAAAAGGCCGAAAAAGCGCTTTGCTGGCGGATGTGGGTGAATAACCCGGTGAATGGCTCCAATAGGAAGGATTTGAAAGTGCGGGGAGAAATTTGGCTGGTGACCGGGTCCACGACCGCGATCACATCCATCCCGGCTTCGAGATAAAGGTCGGCCATCCGTTGAGCGACCTCCGTGCAATACTGCACCAGATCATGCAGAAATCCGGGGTCATCGACGGTGTCCAGAAAGATATCGGTGCCGCGCAGGTGGGAGGCCAGGGTGAAAGGTCCGGTGATCAGGCCATAGAGGGCGGTGCGGTCACCGACGGCGGCTTTCATCCGGCGCATCACATCCAGAATCATCGGCAAGCGGCCATCATCCGGGTTAGGTAGAGCGTTGGGGAGGGTTTTATGATCCCCCGCCAGGGGATGGCTGGAGACGGAAGGCGGGGCTTCTTCCGCCCAAACAAGGTCACAGCCGAGGATCTCGGCTTCGACCTGCAGATCAAAGAGAACAGGCTGGCCGTCGGGGTCATAGAGGCGGTTAACCTCCAGCAGGGATTGCAGGAGCTTCTCGCCATCGGTCAGGACCGTGGTGGCATCGTACCCCAGGAGCTTGCCGGCATGCACACCGGCGAACGGTACCCAGGGCACAGCAGTGGTGGGTTGGTGTTGAAGCGTTTTGAAGAGCAGGCTTTTTCCGTTGACAGACATCTTATCCTCTTTGGGGTTGGGATTTTGATCTAATGAAGATTATAGAATTGATTGACAACGTTGTCAATTGGATTATTCATATTAATTCGACAAAATAAACGATAAAGTTAATTAATTGAGCGAAATTAAGATTCATTCATCGCTGACGCCCTTCAAAAATCCTCAAAATTCCTTTATAATGAAGCCAGTGAAGTTATCTGAAAAGACAACGTTGTCTTAACCAGGATTGAAATGACGGCTACGATTAAGGATGTCGCAGAATTAGCGCAATGCTCGATCAAGACCGTTTCCCGGGTGATTAACGAAGAACCGCATGTCACCGAAGCGACCCGGGAGCGGGTGTTGACCGCGATCCGGTCTCTGGATTACGCGCCAAACTTTTCGGCCCGGCGGCTGGTTCAGCGCAAAGCCTATATGATCTGCATTCTGCTGCACGAAGCCGGATTCTATCAATCGACGATTCTCTCCAAGGTGCTGGATATCGGTTACCAGCAGGACTATGACATCCTGATCCAGTCCTATTACCCCTCGCACACTAAATCCAAAGAAAAGCTGGAAGCCCTGATCCGCGAACGGCGGGTGGATGGGCTGGTGATCACCCCGCCTTGCGACGTGGACCCCTTCCTTTCGGAGCTACTGGCTCAATCCGGCGTGCCCTATGTACAGATCACCCCGCTGAACCGCACCCCGGAGGTGCCTTATGTGGCCGGGGATGATTATCAGGGCGCTTACCTGATGACCGAGCGGCTGATCCTGATGGGACATTGGCGGATCGCCTTCCTGAGCGGTCCCCGGAACCATCGGGCCAGCATTGACCGGCTTTATGGGTATAAGGCGGCGCTGGAGGTTTACCGGGTGCCCGCCCGCAATGATCTGATCCTGGATTCGCTTTATAATTTTGACGGCGGTTATAATGCCGCGAAGCTGGCGATGGCCGTGACGGAGCCACCCACCGCGATCTTTGGGGGCAGTGACGAGGCCGCGCTGGGCGCGCTTTACGCCCTGCAGGAGTTGGGGTTGCAGGTGCCGGAAGAGGTTTCGGTTTGCGGCTTTGACGATTTACCTCAGGCTCAGCAGGTCTGGCCAGGGCTGAGCACGGTAGCGCATCCGGTGGATGAGATCGTGGAACGAGCCATCCACATGTTGATATCTATTTTGGCCGGACGGGAACCGGATTCCCGCCAGGTCGTTCTCCCTTCCCGGCTGGTGATGCGCGGCTCAACTACCGCCCCGCCGCCGGACATGGACTGAAAATTACTGATTGGGTCGTAGAAAGGATTTTGACGAAGATGGAAGAGACTTTGAAAGCACTATATGACGCCGTGATGGAAGGTCAGCGCGATGTTGCCAAGGAGAGCGTTGAAAAAGCTCTGGCGGATGGCGTGGATCCCGGCGAGATTCTGGACGCGATGATCAATGCCATGGGGGAGGTCGGTCGGTTGTTTGAGGAGGGTGAATATTTCGTACCGGAAATGTTGATCGCCGCCCGGGCGATGAAGACCGGGATGGACATCCTCAAACCGCAACTGGTGGATGCCGATATCCAGCCGGCTGGTAAGATTGTGGCCGGGACGGTCAAGGGCGATCTGCATGACATTGGTAAAAACCTGGTGTGCATGATGCTGGAAGGGGCGGGTTTCCAGGTTGTTGATCTGGGTTCGGATGTCTCCCCCGAGGCATTCGTGAATGCTGTCAATGAACACCACCCGGATTTCATTGCGATGTCCGCCTTGCTGACCACCACCATGCCCAATATGCAGACCACCATTGAAGCGCTGAAGGCTGCCGGCGTGCGCGATCAGGTAAAGGTACTGATCGGCGGTGCGCCGATCACGGATGCTTACGCTGAGAAGATCGGCGCGGATGGGTATGCACCGGATGCCAGCCGGGCTGTGAAGCTGGCAAAAGCGCTGGTGTAGAGTTTGGGCTATTGGGAAAAAAGGTCGTTATAGATTTGGGAGGCGCTGCTTCCAGCGCCTCTTTTTTTCTTTTTCTTGTCATTGCGAGCTAGCGAAGCAATCTCGATGTGCACTTTTTTATGAAGTTTGCATTTCCCGATGTTTCGGTTCGGGGATTGCTTCATCCGCCTTCGGCTCCCTCGCAATGACAAGATTAAATTAAAAATGCCGCTAAAGGAAATTCAATTCATGTGTGGGCATTCATACCCTCGATGGGTATTGAGAGGGCCCTTTAGGCTTTAGATTGCTTCGTCCGCCTGCGGCTCTCTCGCAATGACAAAATTAAAAAATAGATGCCTCCACGGGAACACCTAGGGGCAATTATTTTGTTTATTGTCTTGTCATTGCGAGCTTGCGACATTGTCCCCGAAGAGAAGCAGTGTGGGAAGCCACTTCCATATTCGCAATATTTAAAAAGGTGGTAACCTCCGATATTTCGGTTTGGGGAATTGCTTCCTGTTCCACTACGGAGATTGCTTCGTCCGCCTCTAGCTCCCTCGCAATGACAGAGTTTTAAATGAAAAGTGCCCCCACGGGAAATTAAATTCTAGTTTGGGCACCTGTACCCTCAATGGGTATTGAGAGGGCCCTTTTAGCTTTAGATTGCTTCGTCCGCCTGTGGCTCCCTCGCAATGACAAAATTAAATAAAAAGTGCCCC
>CAYUSC010000093.1:6932-10370 GCA_964447265.1 uncultured Candidatus Brevefilum sp. | reverse complement strand
GGCCTGCATCTTCCAAACGCATGCCGAAGAGTTGTTTGGATGGGCTGCCCAACCCAAGTACCTGACTGAAGATGATCAGGTCCTCTTCCGGATACCAGACGGGGTTGCTGTCATCAATCGCGCCCGAAAGGGTGAACTGAGTGGCATTTTCTCCATTCTGGTCCATGATCCAGACCTGTCCCACACTGCGGATCCGGATGAAGGCCAGTTGTTTTCCGTTCTCGGACCAGGAAGGCTGGGAATCGTCATAAACGCCATCAGAAAGCTGGAAGGTGGTTTCAAAATCATCCACCTTGATTTTCATGATCTGAGTCTTGCCATTCACCAGTGAGGTGTAGGCGATCCACTGTCCATCGGGTGACCAGGCGGGGTCAAAATCGCCTTCCAGGGTTGGCGGCAGGGCGGTGATTTGCCCACTTTCCACTTCCAGAATGTAGAGGCTGGAGCCGGGATAGGTGGTGCGCTTTCTGGTGCAGGGTGACGTAAAGACGATCCGTTTTCCGTCCGGTGACCAATCCGCCTGGCAAGCGCCATCCATCAAAGTGGTCAATTGGTTGGTATCTCCGTTGGATACATCAACGGTCCAGATTTGGGGCAGACCGCTGCGATCCGAAGTGAAGGCGATGATCCCTTCACTTCCGCCTGTGGGCGTTGGTGAGATATTTGGGGTGAGATAGACCCCGGCGTTGGTGCCGTCCGGTTCAGGCGTGGCGGAGCCGCTCACGGGTTCCGTCTTGCTGGCGGCGAGGGTGGCGGTCATTTGCGCGGGGGTGTGGAATAATGCCTGGAAGCCCGTTGGGTCAAGGAGGACGTAGATCAGCAGCGATAGCACCAGGAAGAGCAGAAATCCGAAGAGCGACCAGATGGGGTCAAACTTCTTTTTCTTGCCAAACAGGATCGTCCGGGTTTTGATAAACCAGGGCGGTAAAGGCCTTTTCCGCCGGGTTGGATGGGTTGTCTGGCGCGGTTCCGTCTGGGTCATCACGGCCAGCCGCGGGCTGGACCTTTTATCTGAAGGAAGCGCACGGCGAGCCTCGATCAGGGCATCCTTGAATTCCTGCGCCGATTGCCAGCGATCTTCAAAGCGCAGATTGATGGCTGTTTCAATGGCATGGACAGTTTCATCGGAGAGATGAGGGTTGTATTCCCAGAGGGGGGTGAGGGTGGCTTTGCCGGTGGCCCGGGCAAGGCTGTCCTCGGCCAGATACCCGGCCAGAGCCGCATAGAGCGTGGCGCCGAGGGAGAAAATATCGGAACGGTGATCGGTGGGATCGGGGCCATATTGCTCGGGTGGAGAATAACCCGGTGTCATTGCCCGGGCGGCGGTGGTGGTAATTTCCTTGTTGTTCATCACCTTCACCAGGCCGAAATCCACCAGAATGACTTCGCCTGAGGGTGTGATCTTGACGTTACCCGGCTTGATGTCGCGGTGTACGATGGCCGGGATGCGGGAATGCAGGTAGATCAGCGCGTTGCAGATCGCAATGCCGATCTGGATGGCCTCCGCCTCCGTGACTTTTTCCTCACGGGACATCCACTGCCGCAGGTCGTCCCCCTCGATATAGTCCATGACCAGATATTGGCCTTCCTGGTCGATCACAAAATAGTCAAAGACCCGGGGGAGGTTGGGATGGCGCAGTGCAGCCAAAACCTGCGCTTCCCGCTGGAATTGGCGGGCGTATTCTTCTGAGAAAAAGGAGTTTTCCTTGACGGCGACGGTTACATTCAGGTTTTCATCCAAGGCGCGATAAATCGCACCCATTCCGCCCTGTCCGAGGACATCCAGGATGCGATAGCGATTATTGAGCAGAAAACCTGTGGCTAGTGGCATAGTCAAATTTCAGTCGTGAACAATTCTTTCTTGATTTTAACCGAACTTAGGCTTCTGGGAAGATTGCTAATTTCGAAAATACGCTATAATGTGGGGAAATCGAGGACAATCCTCTCTATGATAAATGTCGATATCCATTCAACGGTTCTGACAGCGACTTTCCTCGCTGTTATTGCGGCCATACTGTTTTTAATATTCGGGACCAAAGGCGTGATGAAGAGCCGAAAGATCCCTTTCTTTGCCAAGCGCCATAAAGGGTTGATGCGCGGCTGGCGATTATTGCTGTTGGGACTCTTGCTCATTCCTGCGGCTTTGGTGATCTTTAAATACTCCGAGCCGCTGGTATATAATTTCATTTCGCCTTCACCGACCCCAAGCATCACGCCGACCATCACGCTGACGCCCACGATCACCCTGACGCCGACCATCAGCCTGACACCCACGATCACGGAGACACCCTCCATCACCAGCACGCCCAGCATGCCGGAGGATGTTTCGAATTTCTTTGAAAGCACCACAACACCCAATGCCGAAGCGGTGTTCAGCCCAATTGTTTTCGGGCAGGAGATTGATGACGCCTTGCAGCCCATCAACCCTTCCGATACCTTTGAGAATCCGGTCGGTCATCTCTATGGCGCCTTTAGCTATAACAACATGGCTGAAGGGTCACAGTGGAGCGCGCTGTGGTATCGGGATGGCGAACTGGTTTATTACGAATCCATCCCCTGGGATGGCGGCATCGGCGGCTATGGGTATACCGATTGGGAGCCTGACAGCGACGCCTGGGTGCCGGGCAACTACGTCGTTCAAATCTTTGTTGGGACGGAATGGAAAGTGTCCGGGTTCTTCACCGTGACGGGTGAAGCGCCGGTTCCCACGGATACCAGCACGCCCACTGGTACGGCGACCCAGACGCGCACACCCACCAGAACCCCTACAGTAACGCCTTCTCAAACCCTCTGGCCTACTCAAACACCCACCCCCTGACCCTATTGATCGGGTTCGTAAATTGAAATAAAAACCTCCTAGAGAATAGGAGGTTTTTTCAATGATGCCATGGCGACTGCCACTTTGGCGGCGACCCGGGCGTTATTCCGCAACAACGCCACGTTGGCCGTCAGGCTTTCACCTTTTGTGATCTCGCTCACCCGCTGCAGCAGGAAGGGCGTGGTTGCCGCACCGTGGATGCCAAGCCGCTCCGCTTCGGCGATGGCCGCCGAGACGGCTTCTTCCATTTGCGCTTCCGGCAGGGCGGTTTCCGCCGGTGGGGGCACCACCAGAAGTATGGCCGACTGGATTCCGGCTTCCCAGGATTGGGTGGCGAGGGCTGCGGCTTCTTCGGGCGTATCCACCCGATAATCCACCGGCAAACCGCTGGAACGGGTGTAAAAAGCGGGGAAATCATCCGTCTGGTAACCAATCACAGGAACGCCCTGGGTTTCAAGGACCTCGCGGGTGGCGGGCAGATCGAGAATCGATTTAGCGCCGGCGCAGACCACCAACACCGGCGTTTTGCCCAATTGGGGCAGGTCGGCGGAGATGTCGAAGGTGCTGCCGCGGTGGACGCCGCCGATCCCACCGGTGGCGAAAACCCGGATGCCGGCCTG
>CAYUSC010000093.1:0-6832 GCA_964447265.1 uncultured Candidatus Brevefilum sp. | reverse complement strand
GCCTCGGCCAGGGGCAGAAGGATGATGCCAGGCTGCCAGGTGTTGATTAGTGTCAGCGAGAGGTCCTCCGCTTTCAGGTTATCCGGCAGCAATATCAGGTCCGGCGCTCCCGGAACATCCAGCCAGTGATCTTCGACCTTGCCGGTGGGGATTAGGGCGCTGAAATTATCCCAGGTCAGCCAGAGAACCGCACCGCGTTCATCGGACCAGAGGACATCCAACTGAATGCCTTCGTCCAGTTGGAGCGACTGCCCGGCCTCCAGGGGGACGATCAGACTCCCGGCATTTTCCAGGATTATATACACGGTCGCGGTGGTCTGATTGGTCTCGGGATCCACACCCCACAACGTCATTTCAGCGGGATGATCGCTCAGACTGCCTGTCAGGGCATTCAGGTCATCGCGATAGGCGCTGCCGGCCACCAGGATATCCAGTTCCCCCTGTCCGGCCGGAAGCATTTCGCCCAGCAATTGGTTGAGGGTGGAGGGGCGTTTCCCCCCGCCGATCAGGACGGTGTTGCCCGATGGGGTTTGGATCAACACCGTCCCTTCTTCGTCCAGAAGGGTGAGGTGCAGATTCCCGTCCGGTGCACCCAGCACCCGGCTCCAGGTCAGCACGACCAACCCGGCTATCACCAGCAACCCGAGTTGGGGAGTCAGAGCTTTTTTCAGGGTCAGTTGCTGTTGGGGTTTGGGAATCAGGGTGAGAAAGAACAGCAGGCCATAAAAACCTAACAGCCAGAGGGCTTTAAAATCCGGCAGGGTCAGGTCACCACCGGGCAGCCTTGCCAGCAGGGTCACGACACGGATGGTATAGGTGACGAAGGGGGACGCCAGTACTGCCAACAGGTGGCCCAGGCCGGGCAGAAGCATGCCACCCAGCATCGCCAGTCCACCCAGAATCATCACCAGCGATTGGACCGGCAGGATCAGGGGGTTGGCGATCAGCGCAATCCAGGAGACGCCGCCGAAGTGATAGGCCATGATCGGGAGGGTCATGACCTGGGCGATTATGGTGAAAAGGAAGAATTCTGAAATTGAGCCGATCCAGCGCTCCGCCTTATCCTCCGCAAGCTTACTTTTCATCACGTTCAGGAACCACAGTTCAATCGGCTGGGCATAAAGCACCAGGCCCAAAGTGGCGGCAACGGAGAGCTGGAAGCCGACATCCCAGGGGATATTGGGATCGATCAGCATCATCGCTAAGGCGGCCATTCCCAGGCTGTTCAGGCCGTTCTGGCGGCGGCCGAACAGACCGCCAAAGACGCCTGCCGCGCCCATGATGGCGGCACGCACCACGGCAGGTTCCGCACCGACCAGAATGGTGTACCCGCTGATGCCCACCAAGGCGACCCAGGGCCCCCATTTACGGCCTAACAGGCGGGTGGTGATCCCGGTGAACAGCCCGGCCAGGATGGCGATGTTGAATCCGGAAATGGCGATGATATGGGTCGTACCGGTCCGTTGGAACGCTTCTTCCAGTTGGGGTGAAAGACCCTGGTCACGCCCCAGCAGGATCCCGGCCAGCAGGTCTGATTCAGGGGAGGAGAAAAGCGAATGAAGGGTGGCGTAGCCGTTTTCGCGCAGGCGATACAGCGCGGCCCGGATAGGACTGCCATAGCCGCTTCCCAACCGGGTGACCGAGGCATAGGATATCAGGCTGTGAATCCCCTGCCGGGCGAGATAGTCCTGATAGGAGAATTCGGCGCTGTCATAAGGGACTGTCAGTTCGCCGGTGACCTGCAGCCGGTCGCCATAGGACCAATCCTCACCGGGTGGGATCTGCACCAGCACCTTACCGGAGACTTCGATGGGTCTCACCTGGGTGGGAGCGGCTTCCAAAGGACGAAGCTGCTCCACCGCAACCGTCAGGTTGGTTGTGGTGTCGCGGGGATCGGGTGCGTCCACAACTGTGCCAATTAGCTGCACGGTTCCCCGGTCATTGTAATAGGCCAGGTCCTCGGGGGTGAAGCTGGGCAGCGTGGCAGCCATCCGCCAGCCCCCCAGCAAGGCGATTGCGACAAGGAGGGCGGTTGGCAGCCGCCGGTCTGCGTTGACCCACTGACGAAGTCGGTGGGTGAAAGCGAACTTTTTAGGAAGGGTGAAAGCCAGGATCAGGCTGAGAATTGCCAGACTAAAGAGTGCCGCCCAGAACCAGCCGGATATTTGAAGGGTGTCTTCTATCAGGATTCCGGCCGTACAGGCCAGCGCCATCCAGAAGAATGGCAAGAACCCCTGAAGGGGTGATCGGGCTGGTCTGGGTTTGTCTGGTGCGGACTGCATCTCAATTTCCTCCCTATGGTCTAATTTTATCAAAGTATTTGGGAAAGATGGATTTGAGGAAATGTAACCAATTGTGATGAGGAATCATCAGAACAGATAAAACTAAGGAGCTTAAAATGATGAAAAACGAGAGTGGTTTCGATCGCATTTTGCGGGTGTTATTGGCAGCAGCCATCGCGGTTTTATATTTCACCGGTGTGCTCTCAGGCACCTGGGCTATTGTGTTGGGTGTTGTCGCTGTGATTTTGCTCGTCACCGGGCTGGTTGGTTTCTGCCCGCTTTATAAATTGCTGGGAATTTCCACCCTGAAGAAGTCTGAATAATTCCTCCTAAGAAAGAATTAAAACGAAAACCGCCGGTTCAATGACCGGCGGTTTTTAGTTTACTGGTATTCCTGACGGACCTTAGCCAGGACTTCCAGAATCTGGGGGTGGATGATGGGATTGCCTGCGGCGATGCTGATCGGTTCCTTGAGGTAATCACTGCCGCCAAAGACGTTGGTGACCACGCCGCCTGCCTCCTTCACGATCAATCCGGCGGCGGCAATATCCCAATTATGGACGCTCTTCTCCCAGAATCCATCCAGGCGACCGGCCGCCACATAGGTCAGGTCCAGGGCGGCTGAACCCAACCGGCGAACCGTCTGTGCGGCCAGAGAGAAATGATAGAAGTCATGCAGGTTGTCATCCGGCTCGCCCCAGCGATTACCGGGAAAACCCGTCGAAAGCATGCAATCCACCAACTTCTCATAGGATGCGACATGGATCGGTTCGTCATTCAGGTAAGCCCCTTCGCCCAGTTCAGCGCTGAAGCATTCCTGGCGGACGGGGTCGTAGACCACGCCCAGGGTCACTTCGCCCTGATGGGCATAGGCAATCGAGACGCAGTAGAAAGGGATGCCGTGAGCGTAGTTCAAGGTGCCGTCAATGGGATCGATGAACCACTGGTGCTCCGCTGTTCCGGAAATGTGGCCCGATTCTTCGGCGTTGATCGTGTGACCGGTGAAGGCTTCCCGGATGGAGCCGATGATGAAATCTTCCGAGGCCCGATCCGCCCGGGTGACCAGGTCTTTTTCGCTTTTGTGCTGGATGCCCAGCTCGCCGCCGACCATGTCCTGCAGGATCTTCCCGGCATCCAGGGCAATTTGCTTAATAAAATCGAGTGTTGGCTGCATGAGCTCCTCTTATCAGTTCTTGTTATTTACTACTTGATTCTAACATACCGCTTGGATGGTACTGAACGTATTAGTCATTTTTTTTGATGTTTTCAGCGGAATTACGGACACAATGCAGTAAAATGGAGGTATTACTGGTATTCACTTGGCCACGGGTTAAGTCCGACCCTGTGGGTGTGAGAAATAGGACAAGTTAGGATGGCTAGCCATGTCAGAGGCAAAACCTCTCCCAAAATTTGCCGTGTTGCAGCTCTCAGGCTGTGCGGGCTGCGAAGTTTCCCTGATCAACGCGACGGAATGGGTCGATAAATATCAACTGGTCTATATGCCGCTGGTTGTCTCCACGGCTGCGGTTCCGGATGATACTGAGATCCTGCTGGTCAGCGGCGGGGTGCGCAACGATGAGGATATCTATAATTTGCGGAAAGCCGCGGCGAAGGTCGACCGCGTGATCGCAGTCGGGACCTGCGCCATTTCCGGCGGGGTCTCCAACCTGGGTGACCGGGACGATGTCCGCAACATGTTCCTGGCTCAGTCCACCCGTCATCACCTGCCGCATCTATTACCCAAGAGCCACCCGATTGACGCTTTTGTGGATGTTGACCTCTATCTGCCGGGCTGCCCGCCCACGCCGGAACTTTTCATGGCAGCGCTCACCGATCCGGAAGGATATGAGGCCGGCAGCATCGTCTGTGTGGAATGCGGGCGCAAGAAGCTTAAGGACATGCGCCCCAAGCATTTGGTGGGCTTTCAGCAGGGTGAAGTCCTGCCGGATATCTGTCTGATCAACCAGGGCTATCTCTGTGTGGGTTCTTCCACCCGGGGCGGCTGTCGGGCGATCTGCACCAAGCCCGGGCATCCCTGCGTGGGCTGCCGGGGGCCATCCGATGCCTATATTGAAAAGGAATCCTCGGTCTGGTTTGACCGGGTTCAGCAGGTCTTTGAGCGGATGACCGATATTCCGCCGGAGGAGATCAAGGAAGCGCTGCATTCACCGCAGCTTTCGTTGTTCCTGTTCCAATTCACGGATTATTCCGAAGGCGGCCGTCCGCCGAGACCGAAAGATAAGGTGCTGTAAGATGACCACCCTCAGATTCCCCCTCAGTCGGATCGAAGGCCATGCCCGGGTTGAAATGGAAATTCAAGATGGCGAGGTCGTTTCGGCGCAATTTCAGGCGATCGAGATGCGCGGCTTCCGCTATTTTGTCCAGGGTACGCCCGCCGAACAAATGCCGGTGATCGTGCCCCGGATTTGCGGCGTTTGTTCCACGGCGCACCATGTCGCTTCGGTGAAGGCTTTGGAAAACGCCCTCGGGGTCACACCGCCAAAATTGGCCAATGAGATTCGGGAGCTGCTTTTGCTGGGTCAGTTGATCCAGAACCAGGCAACCTCGCTCTTTATCTTCACCATGCCCGATCGGGTGGGTGCCAGCAGCATCTTCCACATGGATGACAGCGAGGCGAACCCCGAACAGCAGCTAAGCCTGGCCCAACGGGCGCTCAAGGTGCGCCAGATCGGCACCAAGCTGATCACCCTGGCCGGCGGACAATTTATCCACCCGGTCAAAGCGATCATCGGCGGCGTGACCAGCGGGATCAAGGCCGAAGACGCCAAACAGATGCTGACGGAAATGCAGGATACGATCACGACGGCCTGTGAGTTATTTGATGAATATTGGGATATGTCCCTGGCGATGCGGGAGCGAATCGGCACCTGGGGTGACGATGAACCGGCTTATTACATCGCTTCAACGGGGGTGGAAAAGCCTCAATTCAACAGCAGCGTCATCCGGGTGTTGGGTCCCAATGGAAACGAAATGGCCACATTCCCGCCGGAGAGCTTCCGGGATTTCCTGGATTATCAGACGACGGATTACAGCTTTGCCGGAAAATCGAGCTTTGAGGGCAAGGTGCTGCGGGCTAACAGCCTGGCAAGGATGAACCTGACCCAATCCATGGGAACGCCCTGTGCGGATTACTATCTGGAGCGACTGACCACGGAGTTTGGCAAACCGGCGCACCCGATTTTGCTCTTTGACCTTTGCCGCGGGATTGAACTGGTCTATGCCTTTGAGCGGGCAATTGAGATGCTCTCGGAAGATCTGGACTACGAGGACACCTCAGTGCCCTACAGCCTGCGGGATGGCGAGGGTTACGGGTTGGTGGAAGCGCCGCGCGGCCCATTGATCCACCATTACACCATCGAGAATGGCGTGGTTGCCGATGCGGAATTCATCATCCCCACTGTGCACAACATGGGTGCGATTGAGCGGGCATTGAAAGTGGCCGGGGAACGCTATATCACACCTCAGGGCATCAATCTGGAGTTAGAAAAGGCCGTCGGTCGGGTCGTCCGGGCTTTTGACCCCTGCATCGCTTGCGCAACACAATAAAAATTCTGTCATTGCGAGGATGCGCTGCCAAGCGCGACGAAGCAATCTCATAATGCGCTGAAGGTCAACTGATCGTTACCGTTAATGATGCTGGTCATTCGGTTTTGAGATTGCCACGTCGGCCTGCGGCCTCCTCGCAACGACAAGAATTACCCCTTTTGATTCTTGAAATCTTTTAATATCCCCGAAACCCCATCCCGCCTTTGGCCCCCTTCCCCTTGAAAGGGGAAGGGTTGGGGTAAGGGTGACGAAGCAATCTCAGAATTTCAGATTGACTTTGAATTTAAATGAATGTTTATTCTGAACACAATAGAAAATTGAGATTGCTTCGGTGCGCTTGGCAGCGCTCCCTCGCAATGACAAATTAACTTTTATAACATCCAAATCCCTCTAATATCCCCAAAAACTCGTCCGGCAGATAGGACTTCCCCTTCTCCGCGATTTCCTCCGGGATGCCATAAAAGGCTTCGGCGATCCCGCCGGTGATATTCGCCAGGGTATCGCTGTCGCCGCCCAGAGAGATCGCCAGGCGGATGGCGTTTTCAAAGTCCGTTGATTCCAGAAAGGCGATGATCGCCTCGGGCACCGTCCCCTGACAGGATTCATTGAACCGGTAAGCCGGGCGAATTTCGGCCACGGAGCGGTTCAGGTCATAACCAAAGCGCCTGCTGATTTCCTCCCGGATGGCTGCCTGGTCCACGCCCTGCCGGGCCAGCAGGATGGTCAGGGCGGTGGCCTGAGCGCCTTTGATGCCTTCGGGGTGATTATGGGTCACTGAAGCGCTGCGTTTGGCCTCTGCCAGAACTTCCTCAACGGTGTCAAAGGCGAACCCCACCGGGCTGACCCGCATTGCAGAGCCGTTGCCCCAACTGTTATAGGGTTGCGGGTCTTCCATCCAAATCCACTCCGTAAAGCGCCCCCCATAACCGCGGTCGGGGTAACGACGGGAGAAATCCTGATAGGCGCGGGTGTAGTCCCCATCG
>CAYUSC010000092.1:4912-10491 GCA_964447265.1 uncultured Candidatus Brevefilum sp. | reverse complement strand
GTTGCTCGCTGCGGCTATGATAGGTGAGCGGTTTGTCATCCCGCGGACATTTGACTACATAACCGCATTCCCGGCAAAAGACATAAGTGGCGGTCCCTCGCCGGTTGAGGAACAGGATCGCCTGCTGGTGGGTTGCCAGGACCTGTTCGATCCCGGCCCGCAGCTCGCGGCTGAATATGCTCCGGTTTCCCGCTACCAGTTCCTGGCGCATATCCACAATCGATACTTTGGGCAATCCCAGATCGGCCGTTTCGCCTTCACCCGCGAGTTCCGGCAGCGCAATCCCCAGCCGTTGGGCATGGTGGGCGATGGCTTCCCGGTGGGCGAGGATCCGGTGGGGCAGCTCGATCAGATTCCAGTTCCCGCTGGCGGCCTGGAAATATTGGGTCACGCGGGGGGTGGCGGAACCCAGCAAGATGGCCGCCTGATTGAGGCGGGCGGCGGCCACGGCCGTTGGCACAGCGTGGTAATAGGGCAGGAAGTCCGATTGGTCATAGGATTCATGATGGCATTCATCCACCACGATCAACCCCAGGTTTTCCAGCGGCATGAAGAGCGCGCTGCGCGGCCCAACGATCACGGAAAGGTCGCCATTGCGCACTCGCCGCCAGGTGTCATAGCGTTCACCTTCGGAAAGTTGGGAATGGATCACGCCGACCTGGTCAGGAAAACGGGATAGGAAACGCTGGGTTGTCTGGGGGGTGAGGGAGATCTCCGGCACGAGGATCAGGGCGGTTTTCCCAGCCGCCAGGGTCTCCCGCACGGCACGCAGGTAAAGTTCCGTTTTACCGGAACCGGTCACGCCATGCAGCAGGAAGGGCGCGGGTGTCTGGCCCTGGCGGGCTTTCTCTAATCCCTCATGGATATGGTCCCAGGCCGAAGCCTGATCATGGGTCAACTCAGGGGTTTTATCCGGGATGTAGACGGCGTCTTCCAGCGGGTCCCGCCAGACCTCGGCCTGGCGCAGGGTGATGAGGCCCGCCTCGGAGAGCATTTTCAGGTCGCCGTTGTTTGCGCCGGTCTGGGCGAAGATCCAGCTCGGTTCCACCAGGCCTTCTTCCCCTGCGAGGAAGCGCAGGACGTGCAGCCGGCGTTCCTGCACTCTGGCAACCTTGCTGAGTGGGTCGGACAGGGCTTCGATTTCTTCGGGCAGGATTGCCAGTGCAACCTTGCGAATCGTTTTGGGGCCTACGCGGGTGGGCGGCAGGACCGCCTGGGTGTGGAGAGTGCCCTCCCGGGCCAGTTTACGCACCGCGCCGCGCCAATCAACATGGCGCAGGTGGGCATCCAGTTGGCGGCCGCGCAATTCACCGCGTTCCTGCAGCAAGCGGACAATTCGCTTTTCGAGCGATGAAAGCGTCTCTTCGTCAATCTCTCGTTCAGGATTCAACCGCACCAGGGTATCAGCGCGCTGGCTCAGACCGGGCGGCAGCATTAAGTTGATGCAGGCACCCAGTGGAGAAAGGGTCTCCTCCGCCATCCATTCCGCCAGGGCGATCTGGGCGACGGTGAGGGCCGGCTTTTCATCCACCAATTCTTCAACATCTTTGGTCTTCGCCACTTCGGGCTGCTCCACCCGCCGCAGCACGATCCCCTGGGTGCGCTGCTTGCCAAAGGGGACGATCACCAGTGAGCCGGGTTGAATGGACCCTTCCAGATCAGCAGGCAGGTGGTAATGATAGGTGTCGGAGATTTGTGGGAGGTTGATCGCTACTTCAACAAAGGAAGCCATAGCATGATTTTACCTTGAAAGCCATCCGGCACAGGCCCCCGTTAGGCATGCCTGCGAAATTAGTTGCCCTTGATAATGATCAGGGTCTGGCTGCTGTAGGCATACAGACCGGCGGGCATTTCCGCGCCGTTGAGGATATGGTCGGTCAGGGCTTCGGCAAAAGCGCTCGGAGCGACAAGGCGGTCGTAATCGTCCATTTCAAAGAAGGGCTGGTACCGCGCTGCCAGATAGCTGACCCGACTCATGTCGAGTTTGATCTGCGGCCAGTCATCCTGGGGAAAGAGGATCGGATGGTCGGCCAGCAGGATGATTTCATCCGGTAAGGTTGGCAATAAGGCTTGCAGTTCCTTGAGGAACAGTAAAGGGTAGCTTTCTTCGCGATATTCATAGACCCGGTTGGCATCCCGGTGGGTGACATAGGGGGCAAAGCTCTCCCATGCTTCACGCACCTGCACCTGGATATAGGCCGTCCCTCCGGCGGGGATATCCTCTATGGCGACGTCCTTGCCGGGTGTGCCGCCCAGTACAAGCTGCATTTGCACCATTTCCCCGTCAAATTCATGGGCTACATTGAGGTAGTAGACTGTGATCCACTCTCCGAGGAATTCCAGATTGCGATGATAGATCGCCCTGTCCAAAAGCTGAAAACTCATGAACGCCCAGAGGTCGTTGACCTCGTCAAACTGGTTATATCCGATCCGGGTGACATGGATATAGGACCAGTCCACGGTTTTCCCGTTGATGTCTTTATACGGAAAAAGGACGGCGGGCTGCTCAGGTATCGGGCTGGGTTCCGGCGTGGCCGTGCGGGTATTGTACGGTGTTGTGGTGATTGTGGGGGTGTTGGAAGGCCGCGGCGTGATTGTGAAGGCCGGTGTGGTGGTCGGGGTTGGGGTTGGTGTGCTGGTGATGGTGGCTGTGCTGGCAGCTTCTTTGGTCGCCCTGGCGGACCCATTGCAACCGGTCAGACCTGCCAGGATCAGGACAAAAAGCAGCAGGAGCAACCGTTGAGTGGGCGTTTTGTGCTTCATAAGCAAGTTGCTGGGGTTAACTGGGACGGGTAATGGCGGCCGCGCCGTAACCAACCACCGAGGAGCGGTCCCCGGTGATGGCGGCGGAGGTGTTGTAGTTCAACAGGGTCACCTGGTCCGCGCCCCATTGCCGGGCGGTCCAAAGCACGGCTGCGATGGCCGAAAGCCCACAGGCCTGGCCCACGCCCTGGTCCTGCAGGTCAAACAGGGCGTCGGGCGAAAATTTCGCCAGGGTCTTCATGAAGAGTCCGTCCAGTTGATTGGCCTGGGATTCCGGATAGAAATGCGATAGGTCGCTGCTGGCAACCAGCAGTGTGGTTTCGGGGTTCAGAGCCTCGGCCAGGGCCAATCCCAGGTCATGGGCGACCCGGCGGGATTGGTCGCGGATCATGATCGGAATGAGGTCATAATCCCCGGTGAGTGTTCTTTGCAGGAAGGGCAGCTCGATCTCGAGGGAATGCTCCCGGTCATTGGCAATGGGCGTGAGGTTCAGGCCTGAATAGGCCTTAAAAGCAGTGTCCACGGCTGCAACCGCATCTTTGTTGATCGGCAATGTACCGAGCGGCGTTTGATATGCGCTATGGGCGCTGGTCAGCACGGGATGGGGGTCGAACGGGTGCAGCGGGGAGAGGACGGCCACATGGTCAAAATGGCGGCCCATAACCGTCTTGAAGGCATAGGCCGCGACCGGGCCGGAATAAATATGGCCGGCATGAGGGGCGACCAGCCCCACAACCCTGCCCGGTAAAGCTTGCGGTTCAGCCTCTTCCAGATAGGCGTCAATGGTCTGAGCCAATTCCCGGGCATTGCCGCTGTACCACGAGCCCGCAATAGGTGAAGGGCGGACAGAATCTACATTTTTCATCATATTTAATTCTAGCATATCACCCGGATAAGCGATAATGGTTTCGCCGCAGGCTTTGGATGGATTGGACTGTTACGGCATGTAATGAAAATGTAAATCCGTGTTTGGAGCCTGGCCTGGCTATAATTTAAGTCATATCCGAGGTTTATCCCCGGGATGTTCGGTTTGAACGTTTAAGCATTGATATTTCACCGTCGGAGTATTTCAGGGGATAAATATTCCCTCGTGTTACGAATGGGTGGATTCGGACATTCAGTAGGGACGCAGTGTGCGCTGCGCCCCTACTGTTATTAACCGCTATAATTAGGCTAGTCAACAGCGATAAATTCACCTGAGTTTCACCGGAGGATATCCATGGAATCCTGGAAAACGATCAAACGCGAACCGATTTTGGATCTTTCACCTTTTCTGAAAATTGAGCAGCATATCGTTGGCCTGCCGGATGGGCAGATTATTGATAAGTGGCCCTGGATCATCACGCCGGATTTTGTCAATATTGCTGTGATCACCGCCGAGGGGGATTATCTCGTCTTCCGCCAGACCAAGTACAGTGTCAAAGGCACCACCCTGGCGCCGGTCGGCGGCTATATTGAGCCGGGAGAGGAACCCCTGGCCGCCGCAAAGCGTGAATTGCTGGAGGAGACCGGCTTCGCCGCAGAGCATTGGGAAAATCTGGGTGAGTTCTCGGTGGACGGCAACCGCGGGAACGGGATTGCTCACTTCTTTTTGGCGCGCGAAGCCCACCCGGTGGCTGAAAAGGACGCGGATGATCTCGAAGAACAGGAGTTGTTGATGTTGAGCCGGGCGGAAGTGGAGGCGGCAGTCGCCCGCGGCGCTTTCAAGGTGCTGCCCTGGCAGACCGTGATGGCGCTGGCCTTGCTGCGCTGGTGAAAACCCAATAATCGTCTATAATGGGGGTACCACCCTGAGTGACTAGGGTTCCGCCGATTAACGGGTCTGGACCGAGCGTCACAAAAGCCGGATGGCGTAGCACCTGGTCGGATAAAAGCCGGGAGGGATGAGGTTGGCGGATGTTGAACCATGCCTAATCTCATTTCAAGGAGCTGCGATGAAAACTTCCCCCCAAACTCGAGCTGTCTTCCAGGCGCTGCTGGTGACCTTCCTCTGGTCCACTTCCTGGGTGCTGATTAAAATTTCCCTAAAAGATATTCCACCCATCACTTTTGCGGGCTTGCGTTACAGCCTGGCCGCTTTGTTACTCGTCCCTGCCATGATCAAGCAGCGGGCGGCATTTGCGTTGCTCACTGGCAAGGACTGGCGGAATCTCGTCCTGTTGGGGGTCGTGTTCTATGCCCTGACCCAGGGCGGCCAGTTTGTGACGATGAAATATCTGGATACAATCACCTTCAGCCTGCTGCTCAATTTCTCGGCGGTGGTCGTGGCCCTCATGGGCATCATTGGGTTACGGGAATATCCCTCTTTACTGCAATGGGTCGGGATTGCAATTTTTATCGGCGGCGTTTTGTTCTATTTCCTCCCCCAGGGCGGCCTTTCCGGCTCCATGGTGGGCTACCTGCTGGCGGGAATGAGCGTGGTGGCCAACGCCGTGGGGTCATTGATGGGGCGCAGTGTGAACCGGGAAAAGCGGATCCCACCGATGATCGTCACGGGGGTCAGCATGGGAATTGGAGCCATTTTGATGTTGGGGGTGGGCGTCGCCGTCGAACCCTGGCCGAAGCTCAGCCTGATGAACATTCTGGTGATCCTCTGGCTGGGGGCGGTCAACACAGCTTTTGCCTTTACCCTGTGGAACCTCAGCCTGCAGCACCTCACCGCGATGGAATCCAGTATCATCAATAACACCATGTTGATCCAGATCGCCGTCCTGTCCTGGATCTTTCTGCAGCAGCGTTTGAGCTGGGTGGAGATTGTGGCCTTGCTGGTTGCCGCGGTGGGCATCTTTCTGGCAAATATCCGCAAACAGGCGATT
>CAYUSC010000092.1:0-4812 GCA_964447265.1 uncultured Candidatus Brevefilum sp. | reverse complement strand
CTTTTTCTTCTTAAGGAAGAAGGAATAGTACATCGCGATCGAGATCGTGTACATGACAATCGTTCCAATGAAGGGCGGGTCAAAGCCATAGGAGACCTGCATCCAGCCGCTGATGGTCGGGCTGAAGGCGCGCCCGAAAGATTGGACCATGCTGTTCAGGCTGGCCACCATCGCCCGGGATTCGCTGTTCACTTGTTCCATCACGAAGGTTTGATAAACCGGCGAGCTCATGTTCATCAGGATCACCCGGAAGAAGTAGGCTACCAGGCTCAGACCAAACCAGGGCGAGAACCCGAGCAGGATCAGGAAGGGTATCGACAGGGCCTGGGTGAACACTACGACCTTGATCTTGCCATAACGATCGGCAAAAGCCGGCGCCATGATAAAGCCAATGCCCATCGCCAGGGACCCCCAGGCAAAGATCGCGCCAACCACCTGGTCCGGCTGATGGTGGACTGTGCTGAAAAAGATGTTCATAAAGGGCATAATCAGCCCCGCGCCAATCGAAGTTACAAACATGGGCAGGAGGAGCTTGGTGAGTATCCCGGGGTTTTTGCGGGCAAAGGAGATCGGGGCAAAGGCTGTCTTCTGATCGTTGGCAAGTTTGTTGCGTTTGAGCATCAGCCGGGGGATGACGGAAAAGACAACAAAAATTCCTGAAGCGCCGATGGCCCAGGTATAGGCGCTGGGGCTGGTCGCGGAAGTGCCGAGAAGATCGCCAAACCAGGTGGGAAGGTAGCCGCCGATCCAGTTCCCAACGGAGAGGGCAGCCATCCTCAGGCCGGAAGCGATGCTGAAAAGATAAGTCCGTTCCAATTCGTCGCTGTTCTCCATCAGGAAGGGCCCGGTGGTGACTCCGCCCAGGCTGGAACCAATGCCCAGGGTGATGTTCATGGCGATCATCATCACTGAGGAGGGAAAGACGACCATCAAAACGATGGATGGGCCGATCAGCAGGCTGGCGATGACCAGCGAGTATTTCCGCCCTAGGATGTCCGCCAGGTAGCCCATGGGAAGGGCTGCGATCAGGACCGTCATGCTGGCGGTGGTCGCCACCAGACCCATGAAGGTCTCGTCATAGCCCAGGCTGCGAAGGTAGAAATTCAATAGGATGTTATAGACGCCATACCCCATGCCATAGATCAAGATGCCGATCAGATATTTCCAGGCGTTCGGCTTGAAAGCGCGCACCCGTTCGATATAGGTTTTCAGGATGCCATTGGCGGCTTCGGTGTTTTTTTCGTGTAAGGACAAGGCGGTTTAGTCTCCTGAGAAGAAGTCCTGAAAATTGACAAGGGTGGCGTCCAGCCCTTCCTGTCGGATGGCATAGCGCCGCTCGGTTTTGGGTGCGACGGTTACCAGGACTAGCCCGGCCAGGCGCAGGATGTGGAGGTGGTGCACCACAGTGGGTGGCCGCAGCCGGAGGCTCTTGGCAAGTTCGCTGGGGGTGGAAGGCGCTTCCAGCAGGGTGCGCAGAATGCGCAGGCGAGTTGGGTCCGCCAGAGCTTTGAGGGCATTCAGGAGTTCCTCCGGCACCAGTTCACCGGGGACAAGGGGCATCCCTTTTGGACGGGCGCCAAAGGCGATCAGACCGGTATGCTCGCTGCGGGAATCGAAAAAGACAAAGGGTGAACTCCAAAAAGAGGGAGCCAACACAAGGTTTTCAACATCATTAACCCAATCCATCCGCACGCCGCTGGAGATGTCTTCCAGCACGGATACCAGGTTCTCCTGTTCCACCCGCGCCTGCACATCGGCGAGGGCGTCCTTCAGGGCAGGCAGGATTCGGGCTTCCTCCTCGTGAAAAAAGGCTTCCACATAGGCTGTCAGGGCCTGATGGAGGGATTCGCCGAAAGCGGCGGGGTCGGACCAGGCCGCAAGGATTGCGCGAACAAAGGATTTGCCCGGCTTTCCCGATTTGGGGTAGAGGTTCTGGATCTGCTCTTCCTCTTCGGCCGTGAGCTGTTCGACGCCTTTCAATGATTGCAGGAAGGCGAGGGCTTCGCGGCTTGCCTCATCTTCCGCGCCGGCGAACATCAAGGCCGAGAGCCGGTCCGCGGCGGGGAGGGTGGCCAGGGCTGACAGGGCAGTTTGGGCGTCTTTAGGGTTGGGCAGGGCGTGGATCCAGCGCATGGGAACTCGGATGATCTGGGAAGCCTGCTCCAGCGGCTCCCGCAGAGGAAGCGGCAGACGGGAACGCACCCCGGCTGCCCAGGATGGGCGCAGGCCAAACTCGTCCGGCTGATGCAGAATCCGGAGGCTGATGAATAGATCATAGGCGCTGCCCTGATCCCAAATGATGTGCGGTTTTTGGGTCATTTGATGGCCGACTTTCGCGTGTGACCGGGTTCGATCCTCAGGATGAGGATTGAAATTGAAATTAGATAATAATCTAATTAGAGAGCGGTGTCAAGCAGTCCCCTTTGATTTTGTAGGGGTGTACCCAATTTATAAAGGCGTCCATAACTCCATAGGAGGCAGTCAGGGACGCCTCTACTGAATGGCGGCCTTATTCTCACGTATCGTTGGTCTGTAGGGGCGGGCCTTGTACCCGCCCAGATGTAGGGTGTGCTCCGGTGTTGAGCGCACCACAACATTGCGCCGCCGCAGGTGAGAAAAATAGTCTCTGCAAGGGAACATCTTGTGTTCGGCGGATGGGAGGTGCCCACAAGGGGCACCCCTACGGAAGGACGATTTTTTTCTTATGAAGCATATTTTATTAGTTTCTTAAGGGGTGGGTCTTGCGCCCACCCAGACTTGGGGTGCGCTCCGCTGCTGAGCGCATCACTATAAAACAATGTAGATACTCAGATAAATTAGTTCAGGTTCCACTATCATAAAAAATGACGCTATTTCCTTTCCTCAAGGGGGATGTTAGAATCGAAATATGAGACTACCCTGATGATGGAGTGTCACGATGCGTTTTGTGGAGTCAATTAAGCAGAATTTCCCCAAAGATTGGCCAACCCGGATTATCCTGGCCTTGATTTTGGTAGGTTCCCTGGTGGGCGCCTATTTCGCTCACCAACTGGTCAGCCGCCTGCTGGCAGGGACCACAGCCTTCACCCTGCCGGGCGATCCGGTGGTTTCGGAGCCGGGGAGCACTGAGGAAACCGGTGCGGAAGCTGTTGCCACCAGCGGCCCTGTGATTGACCTGCCCGACCCGGATCCCTGGGACGGCGCCAGCCGGGTCAATATCCTGATTATGGGGCTGGACCTGCGCGATGAAGAATCGGAAGATGGCGCGCCCCGTTCGGATACCATGATCCTGCTGACGATGGACCCGCTCAACAACACCGCCGCCGCGATTGCGATCCCCCGGGATATGTGGGTGGGTATTCCCGGTTTTGGCTATTACAAGATCAACACGGCATATCGCTTTGGCGAACTTTATGACCTGCCCGGTGGAGGCCCGGCGCTGGCGGTTCAGACGGTGGAAGAATTTCTGGGGGTGCCGATTGACTACTATGCCCAGGTGGATTTTCAGGCTTTTGTGGATTTTATTGACCATATCAATGGCATTAAGATCACCTTTGACGAACCCTATACCATTGACCGGCGCGGCAAATGGAACACGGAAGTGCTTGAACCGGGCACCTATGTCCTGGATGGCGAATACACCCTCGCCTATGCCCGTGATCGTCATTCCGATGGGGATGACTTTGACCGATCGGCTCGCCAACTGGATGTCATTATGAAGATCCGGGACCGGATTCTGGAATTTGACCAGCTCCCCAGCCTGGTGATGAACGCCCCGGCGATCTACGAGGATCTTTCCACCGGCATCCGCACCAATATGTCGCTGAACCAGATCATTCAATTGGCCTGGAAAGCGATGGATATCCCCTTTGAAAATATCCAGATGGTGGTGATCGGTCCGGAATATATCTCAATTGGAAAATCACCGGATAATCTTGATATCCTCATCCCCCATCCCGATAAGATCCGCTTGCTACGCGATGAGGTCTTTGGGACCGGCGGGTTGGTCGCCCCGGCAGCGGAAGGCGATTTGGCGCAGCGACTGGTGCTGGAAGCGCCGACCATCACCGTGCTCAATGGCAGTTATCAGGCCGGATTGGAAGAGACCACGGCTGAATGGCTGCGGCAGCAGGGCTTTGTGGTACAGGAAGTAGGCGTTGGGTCGACGACCGCTGTCACTCAGGTCACCATTCAGGGCCTCGCTCCTTATGGGTTGAGCTGGGTTGCGGAGACATTTGGTATTTCAGCCGGACAGCGTCTCTATGCTTTCACCAATGATCGCTCTCAGCCGGACCTGATCCTGATCCTGGGAGATGACTGGGCTTATTCCAACCCGATGCCCTGATTAAGCGCATGAGTAAATTATTCGACACCATCAAAGAAAAGGCCCGCTGGATGAAACAGCAGGCCTATGTCCTTTTTCTGGCCTATAAAGACCCCCGGACACCCTGGACGGCGAAAATCTTCGCCGCCGTGGTGGTGGCCTATGCCTTCAGCCCCATTGACCTGGTGCCGGATTTCATCCCCGTTCTCGGTTATCTGGATGATTTGCTCCTGGTGCCTTTGGGGATTGCTCTGGCATTGAAGATGATCCCCGAGGAGGTGTTGGTGGATGCCAGGGCGGGAGTCGAAACGGCCTTCCCGGATGGCAAGCCAAAGAACTGGGTTGCCGGCGCCGTCATTGTTGCCATTTGGGTGGTCATCCTGGCACTGGTTGTGGTCTGGACGGTGCGCTGGATTGGCGACTTAAGGGCGGGCGGCGGCTAGAGCGCTTTGGTGAGGAAATAACGGGTGTGGCCGATGGGGAAATTTTCCAGGCGGCCGAATTCCTGA
>CAYUSC010000091.1:3301-10834 GCA_964447265.1 uncultured Candidatus Brevefilum sp. | reverse complement strand
GCCGCCGCTACCTCGCCCGTTCGGGGGATGACATCGCCTGGTCAATGATCCGGGTGCTCTGGGATTCCGTAGCTGCCTGGGTTTTAGCGCCGATGCAGGACTTCCTCAGTCTGGGCGATTGGGCACGGATGAATTACCCCGGCACTCCTTCTGGGAACTGGAAATGGCGCATGCACCCCAATGCGATCAATGAAGGATTAATAACAAGACTACACGAAACCAATTTCCTTTACGGCAGATTGCATCAGGATGAGAAAACCCTTCTTCACGACAAAATGGTTTCCGAGACCGAAGGCCAGGTCATGCCCCATTAGCGCTGACCTTCATGCGCCGCACAGAGCCGATGGCAATTCCAACCAGGATCAACACAGCCCCCACCCCTTCCATGAGTGTGGGGCTTTCTCTTAAGAAGAAATAAGCCAGGATCGAGGTTCCAATCGGTTCACCCAGCAAGGTCAAGGAAACATAAGCCGCTGATATATATTTCAACGCCCAATTCAATATTGAATGGCCAAGCAGTTGCGGGATGACGCCCAAAGCCAACAGCCAGAGATATGTTTGCGACGAATAAGAGAATACCGGTTCAGCCTTAAGGATGACCACACCCAGCAGAATGCCTGCCGCAGTGCCATAAACAAGTGCCGTATAAGAGATGGTATCCAGCTTCTTTCGCAATTGCCGTCCCATCAGCATATAGCCAGCCGCCATCCAGGCTTCAAATAGCGCCAGAGCGTTCCCCCACATAGCTTTTCCGGTGAAGCCCTGCGCCTGGCAGACAATCATTCCTGCTTCCCAGCTGCAGATATTCGCCAGACCGACAATCACACCCCCCACCACGGAGATCACCAGCCCAACCCACACAGCCTTACGGATTTTCTCCTTCAAAACCAGCGGCGAAAGCAGGGCGACCCACAAGGGCGTGGTGGTCACCAACACCACCGAGCTGGCGATGGAGGTAAATTCCAAAGAGGTGATCCAGGTCGCGAAATGCAAGGCCAGAAACAACCCGGCCAGCAAACCCTTCCCCCATTCCTGCCAGGTCAGATGGACCGGCGCTTTGCTGTTTCGGATAATTGCGATTGGTACCAGGACAAGGCTGGCAACCGTCATCCTTGCCGCAGCGATCACAATCGAAGAAGCTTCAGCTTGGGCAAACCGGATAAGTAATGAGGCGGTGGAGACAAAAACGATCCCGGCCAGGGTTGCCGGCACGGGATGGCGGCTTTTTGAGGGAGGTGTTGTGTTGGTCATGGGGGTTAATTGTAATGCCATTCTTTTGCTTGACAAAGATTCTCCTCTCCACTACAATCGCATAAAACAGGAGTTGGGAGACACCATGACTCACATTATCACCAGTTTATGCGTTCGCGATGGCAGTTGTGTGACTGTTTGCCCGGTGGAATGTATCGTTCCGGGTAACCCGCAGGATGAATGGCCGCTTTATTACATCGACCCGGAAACCTGCATCGATTGCGGCGCCTGCATCCCCGAATGTCCCTTCCATGCCATCTTCCCGGAAGATGAAGTACCTGAGGCTTTCCTGGCCCAGGGCAACGAAGTCCAGGCAGCGCCCACCGGAACACCCGGTTATAACGAGCCGTTTGACGGACATGATTATGAAGGCAACCCTGTTCACCTGAAATCCACCCGTCGGCTGGTTGCAGATGAAGAGGTTGATCTCACCCTGGATATCCAGGCGAATTACGACTTCTTTGAAAGCGGTCCGGGTTATGACGCCTTGGAAGACGATTAAGTCCTCTTAAAAAACAAAAAAACCGGTGTGCTGATGACAAACGCACACCGGTTTTTTATTATCGTTGAATTGGGATCAGTCGAAAATCAAGGCTTCTTCGGCCGCCATTGCAGCGCCAATTATCCCTGCCTG
Source organism: uncultured Candidatus Brevefilum sp. (assembly GCA_964447265.1). Taxonomy (GTDB): domain Bacteria; phylum Chloroflexota; class Anaerolineae; order Anaerolineales; family Anaerolineaceae; genus Brevifilum. Next base: position 8,949 of record CAYUSC010000091.1, on the reverse strand, counting down.
GTTCTGCAATTCCGCCGGCAACACTTCCGCCCGAATTCCTTTCAGATATTTCCCGTAATCTTCAAATTGGCGGCTGACGCCACCACCCAGAATGATCGCGTCCGGGCTGAAGAGGAAGTCATAGGTTTGCAAGACTTCCTTCAAACGCTTGCCCCACTGCTTCCAGGAAAGTTCCTTTTCCTTGCGCACCCCATCTCCCGCCCGATGTTCCGCATCTTTACCACGGATCTGGAGATGCCCCAATTCGGTGTTTGGCCAAAGTTCGCGTTTCATAAAGAACGCCGAGCCGATCCCCGTCCCCACGGTCAGGAAGATGACATAGCTATCTTCAAAGCGCTTCCCGCTGCCAAATCGCATTTCGGCCAGTCCCGCGGCATCCGCGTCATTCAGGATCACAGCCGGGCAGCCGGTGTGGCTCTCAATCATTGCAGCCACATCCGTCCCTACCCATTCGGGAGCGACATTCGCGGCAGTGGTGACCACGCCCCGCCGAACCACACCCGGAAATCCAACACCAATCTTGCCTTGCCAATTAAATTCGCTGACGATGTGTTTGATCACCTCAATGACCTGTTCAGGGGTCCCTGGTTCAGGGGTTGGGATGCGAATCCGTTCCTGCAGAAATTCACCGGTCTCGACATTTACCGGCGCGCCTTTGATCCCCGATCCACCAATATCAATACCCAATACAGCCATCATCACTCCTCTTCTCCTGCTTATTCACAGCCATTATTTAAGTGTTCTTCGTAAGTAATCGCGAAATTATGCCGCCCGGAACCATCACAGGCAGCCCGGAAAAAATAATAAGGGGACTCTGCCGGGAAGGCGACAGCCTGCAGGCTGGTCAGATCCGGATTATCCATCGGGGTGGGCGGCAGCCCATAAATCTGATACGTGTTATAGGCTGACTCAACGACCAGATCTGCGCCGCTCAGCGGTGACTTCCACCAGGTGCCCAGGTCGCTTTGATAGCCGATGGCGTATTGCACGGTGGGGTCGGATTCCAGCCGCATGCCGACAGCCAGCCGGTTATAAAATACCGAGGCGATCAACGGCTTTTCATCATCCACCATGGCTTCTTTTTCGATAATGGAAGCCAGCGTAACCGCTTCCTGAACGGTTAATCCCTGTTGGGCAAAGCCATCCAGCATCTCCTGGCTGACATTCGCTGAAAAGGCCGCCAGGAAAGTCTCAATCACGGTGTTGATATCCGCATCCCGCGGGATGGTATACACACCCGGGTAAAGATATCCCTCCAATGAGGGCACATCATCCACCGGCAGATAAGCAAAGTATTCCGGCAAAGGGTGATAGGCCAGATTAATGAATTCTTCGGCATCGATTTGCAGCCCACCGGCGGCCAGGCTTGCCGCGATCTCCTCGATTCGCCAACCGGCAAGAATGCTGACGGTGGTGTCCGTGGGCGTTGCGTCCAGCATATCCGCGGCAATCTCCATCGGCGTTATCTGGCCGCTCAATTGGTAATCGCCGGATTGCAGCAACCGGTCCAGGCCGCTGTAGACCAGATAAATTCGGAACAACTCCGCATCCGGGATGAATCCTTCATCCTCCAGACGGATGCAAACCATAGAAACCGACTCACCCTGACCAACACTGAAGGCTTGCTCCGCGCCGTTCAGATTGTAAGGTTCAGTCATCTTCTCACGGTTGGAGAACAGTTCCAGCGGATAAATCACCCGCTGCGTCAGGGTAAGCAGCGAGGAAGGCTTCCCAAATTGAGCGGCAACCTCAGATGAAACATAGAGATATCCGCTGACCAACCCAACACATCCAATTGATAAGATCAAGATTATGATCAACAGGAATAAAGAACGGCGTTGATTTTTAGCCATGAAGGTTCTCCTCGCCACGAACCCAGTCTTCGTTTTGAATCAAAAAATCCTGCAATAAAATACTGGCAGCCAGATCATCCAGATGCCCTTTACGCTTCTTCCGGCTGGTACCCAGCGCCACCCGGCTGCCAATTGCTGCCCGGGTCGTGCCGCTCTCATCCCAAAGGTGCACCGGGATTTGCGTGAACTCTCGGATGGCATCCGCCAAACGGATGGATTTGCGGGCCTGAGGACCGACCTCGCCATTGGCATCCAACGGCTGCCCGATCACAATTGCACCGACTGCCTCTTCCGCCGCGATTTCAGCGATTTTTTGTGCATCTTCGGCTCTGGCCACATGTTCCAACACCTTCAGAGGACGCGAAATCGTCCCGGTTGGGTCACTGATCGCCAAACCGATCCTTTTTTCTCCGGGATCCACTGCCAGAACTTTCAACCGCTTCTCCCGGCGACAGGACCTGCAATTATGTGTAAATTGGGTTGCTTTTTCATACCTAATGGGAATTATACAATATTTGCCCGGTACAAGAAAAAAGTTCCCGGAAAGCATCGCCCTCCGGGAACTCGTTCACATCAATTTGGATTTAGAAATCCAGTTTATCGCCTGCTGGCAGGTTGATCCGGATCACCCGCCGGTCACGGCTCTTCAACGCGTCCAGGTCACCCAGTGACTGCGCTCGGGCAAGGACCGAAAAGCCATAACCCGCTTCGGGGATCGCCAGATCCGCCGCATCGGTCTGTGTGATCTGCAGGAACAGCCCGTTATTCGCGCCGCCTTTATGCAGCTGACCCGTCGAATGCAGAAAACGGGGGCCAAAGCCCAGAGTGGTTGCCTTGCCGGTAGCCTTCAAAATGCGTTCCCGCAGGGCTGTCAGTTTGGCTTCCACGGCCTCATTCCGCGGCAGATAGGCGTTGATGGCAATGTAATCACCATCTTTCGCCAGTTCGGTGAAAGCTTTGATAACCTCAGCCACCGAACCGCATTGTTTCAATCCGGCAAAATCCATCCCGGCGACTTCCACACCCGCCTTCTGCCAAAGGGTTTCAGGTTCATCCAAGCGGCCTTTTTCCTGATAGGCTTTGATCAGGTTCTTGGTGCGGTTCTTATTGTCCTGCACATCCGGCTGGTCAAAGGCATTGACGCCGATGACGCTGCAGGCCACGGCAATCGCGAATTCCCAGCGATAAAACTCTCCTGCCAGGTCGTCCAATGTGGGGATATCCAGGGTGACAACCGGCTGCCCGGCTTTCACCAACGCCTCAGCAAAACCATCCCGATCACCGGTCGCCCGTAAATAGGCGAAAATGCGATCCTTGCCATAGGCATCCGCCGCAACCAGGGGTTCATCGGCCACGGGGATAATGCCTTTACCAAGTTTTCCGCTCGATTCAGCCACCAATTGTTCCAACCAGACGCCCAAAGGGGCCACTGCATCATCGGTCAGGAAGGTCAGCTTATCCTTACCGGCCAGCGCAGCTTCACCCAGGATGATCCCGAGCAATGCGCCGGTATTCTCATCCACCGGCTGATCCTGCGAACAGCGGTCAGCCATATCGCTGGCAGCCCACAGGAACTCATCCAGATCAACGCCCATCAACGCGGCGGGAACCAAACCAAATTGGGTCAGCGCGGAATAGCGACCGCCCACATTCGGGTTGGCCGTACAGACCGCCCGGAAGCCCAGTTCCTCGCCCATCTCAGCCAATTTGCTGCCGGGGTCAGTGATGACGATGAAGTGTTTCGCAAAGTCTTCGCCCGCTTTGGCTTTCGCTTGATCCCAGAAATAGTGGAACAGGCTCATCGTTTCGGTTGTGCCGCCGGACTTACTGGACACAATGAAAAGGGTTTTGCCGTAATCCACCCAGGCATCCATCTCCTTAACTTGTTCTGGGATGGTCGAATCGAGGATGCGGAGTTCCGCTCCTTCAATATAACCTTCAAATACTTTCGCCATCGTCTCAGGAGCGAGCGAAGAACCGCCCATGCCCAACAACACGACTTTCTCGTATTCTTCATCAAAGACTTCATCGGCGAAATCATAGAGATCAGAGACCAGGCTGAGATTATCTTCCGGCAGGTTCAGCCATCCTAAGCGCTTCTGGATTTCATCCTTACCGGCGGGTTCGTTCGTCCAGACCGTCGGGTCAATCCGGTGGATCCGGGAAACGACATCTTCAGCCTCAAATAACTCAACGCGGGCAGCAACGGCCTCGGCCAAATCACCCAGGCCAGCCACATACTGCTTGCTACGCTGATCGATCACTTTCAAGAGCTTATCAAAACCGGCGTTGAAGCTCGCCAGCCCTTCGGCTTCCAGTTCCTCGCTGACCTTGTCAAACGAAAGACCAATCTGAGCATACTTCTCAAAATCCGCTTTGGCTACATCCAGATCATCATAGATGGTCACACGGGGATCGCCATGATCCAGATAAGCATCCAAAGTTCCGGGGGGCATCGTGTTGACCGAGCACGGGGCTACCAGGGATTCGACATATTTTACGTCGCTGTAGGCTGGATTCTTGGTGCCGGTTGAAGCCCAAAGGGGACGCTGTTTCTGAGCGCCGTATTCGCTGACTTTCAGGAAGCGTTCCGAATTGAAGAATTCTTCAAAGTCCTGATAGGCCAGGCGGATATTGTTCACAGCCATTTTACCCATCAGTGACTGCGCTATCGCGGCTTTCGGGCCGCCTGCATCCACAACTTCCTGTAAATAGTCATCCACTTTTGATTCCACGCGGGAGACAAAGAAGGACGCGCAGGCTGCAATGCCATCCACAGCCAAACCGGCTTCGATCCGGCGTTCAATGCCCTTCAAATAGGCATCCATCACCTTGCGATAGCGGGCGCGGGAAAAGATCAGGGTGACATTGATATTAATCCCGGCAGCGATCGCTTCGGTCACTGCGGGTAACCCTTCCACTGTGCCCGGGATCTTAACTAACAGGTTCGGCCGGTCCACGGTTTCCCAAAGCCAGATGGCCTGCTCCAACGTTCCCTCAGCGTCATGAGCGAGGCGGGGATCCACTTCCAGGCTCACAAAGCCATCTGCGCCGCCTGTGGCTTCGTAGATGGGACGGAACAGATCGGCCACATCCTGAACATCTTTAATCGCCAACCTGAAGAAAATATCCAGCGGTTCCAGGCCCGCCCAGGCCATCGTCTGCAAAGCCGCATCATAATCGTCGCTATCGGCGATGGCTTTCATGAAGATACTGGGGTTTGAGGTAAGGTCAAGGATATCCCTTCGCTCAATCATATCCATCAAAGTGCCATCAACGATCAGTGATCGGCGGATATTATCATAGCAAACCGATTGACCAAGTATATGCAATTTATCTGCTGCACTCATTTTCTCGAGTCCTTTCAACCCAATAATTATTTGTGCCCGTTATTATTGGCAGGAGCACCTGAATTGGTTTTAAGGAGTTTCATCGCTTGTTCGATCACGTTTTCAACTGTAAAACCAAATTTTTCCATCACCAGATCACCAGGAGCTGATTCGCCAAAGCGGTCAATACCGATCGAATAACCGGCATCGCCAACCCAGCGCTGCCAGCCAAAGGTCGAACCTGCTTCAACCGATAATCTCTTCTTGATTGCCGGAGGCAGAACCTGATCCTGATATTCTTTGGATTGCGCAGCAAAAAGCTCCCAGCTCGGGAAGGAAACCACACGCACATTCACGCCCTCAGCCGCCAAACGAGCCGCAGCGGTCATGATCAAACCAACTTCGGAACCTGAGGCCATCAGGATCAATTCCGGTTTTCCTTCGCCCATATCCGCCAGGACATAAG
>CAYUSC010000091.1:0-3201 GCA_964447265.1 uncultured Candidatus Brevefilum sp. | reverse complement strand
GAGGCCATCAGGATCAATTCCGGTTTTCCTTCGCCCATATCCGCCAGGACATAAGCGCCTTTTGCCAGGTTTTCAGCATCCGCAAAGACTGTCCGATCAACCGTGGGCAAATTCTGCCGGGAAAGGATCAATGCTGTGGGGCCGTTATGCTGGATGGCAAATTTCCAGGCTTGTGCCGTTTCATTCGCGTCTCCGGGCCGGAGGGTGACCAGTTTGGGGATGATCCGCAGGGAATCGACATGCTCAATGGGTTCATGGGTTGGCCCATCTTCACCAACGCCGATTGAATCGTGGGTGAAAACCCAAATGGATTTATAACCCGAAAGGGCGGAAAGCCGCACGGCAGGCCGGACATAATCGGAGAAGACCAGGAAGGTCCCACCATAAGGTAATAAACCGCCGTGGACGGACATGGCGTTCACAATCGCGCCCATGGCGTGCTCACGCACACCAAAGTGCATATTGCGGCCTTCAGGTGTTTCCGGGCTAAAGGCAGGCTCACCATTTATCCAGGTTTTATTGGAAGGCGCCAGGTCAGCAGCCCCACCCATCAATTCGGGTAATGTGGCGGCCAGACCGTTGATCACCTTACCGGAAGCATTCCGGGTAGCAACACCCTTTTCGTCTGCAGGGAAAACCGGTAGACCTTTTTCCCAATCCTCAGGCAGGTCACCTGAAATCCGGCGTTTGAGTTCTGCGGCCAGTTCAGGATAAACCTTCTGATAATCCTCAAATTTGCGTCCCCACCACATGTTCAGGGATTCGCCCTCGTCCAATTTGGTCAGGAAGTGCTCTTTGACTTCTTCCGGAACATAGAAATGGGGTTCAACCGGCCAGCCGACAGCTTCCTTGGCTTTGGCAATCTCATCCCATCCTGGAGGGGAACCATGAGCGGCTCCCGTGCCCTGAACGCCAGGCAAACCGTCACCAATCACGGTATCCACCACGATCAGTGAAGGCCGAGGATCGGCCTTTGCGGCCTCTGCAGCGGCTGCGAGGGCATCAACATCATAAGGATCACTAACATGCCCCACATGCCATCCCAGAGCCTCAAAACGCTTCTGGATGTCATCCGTGAAGGCCAGCTCGGTATCGCCATCAATGGAAATGTGGTTATTGTCATAAAAATAGATGAGCTTACCAAGTTTGAGGTGACCGGCCAGTGAAGCGGCTTCATAGGAAATGCCTTCCATCAAGTCGCCATCCGTGACGATCGCATATGTGTAATGATCGATAATTTCATGCCCGGGTCGGTTAAATTCCGCCGCCATATGCGCCTCAGCGATCGCGAAACCGACGCCATTGGCAAAACCCTGACCCAAAGGTCCGGTCGTCACCTCGACGCCAGGGGTCATCCCATACTCGGGGTGGCCGGGGGTGATGCTGCCCCATTGGCGGAACGATTGCAGCTCCGAAAGCGGCAGATCATACCCGGTCAGATAGAGCATGGTATAAATTAACATAGAACCGTGACCGCCGGAGAGAATAAAACGGTCACGGTTGAACCAATTTGGGTTCTTGGGGTTATAGCGAAGGATCTTCATCCACAAGGTATAGGCGATCCCCGCATCACCCATTGGTAAACCCGGATGGCCAGATTTTGCGGTTTGAACACCATCAACGGACAAAAATTTTATTGTATTGATTGCTTTTTCCTGAAGTGAATCCGTACTCATAACATTGATTCCTTTCGTTAATTGATCGAGTTCATTTTACCATGTTCACTTTCTTTACCAATGTGACAATTATCCATCAGTCCGTTATTGAATATAATAAAGAACAACCTTTATCGTTATCCAAATAATCGTAAATGAGGGTCTTTTGCTGAAAAAACACTATATTGCACTCGCGTCACTAATACTCATTCTGGGAATTGTCTGGACAAGCCTAACTCCGGCGATCTTCCCGGCTGTGCAGGCTGGCTCCTCTCAGGCCGCCCATGAGGGTTTCCTTGCGCCAGATTTCACCCTGCTAACCCCCGATGGTGATCCCATCACCCTTTCAGAATATACCGGCAAACCTGTTCTCGTATTCCTTTGGGCTTCCTGGTGCACGGTCTGCAAAGCCACCATGCCGGGGCTGGAACCGGTTTATCAGGAATATGGTCCGCAAGGGTTCGAGATTTTAGCGGTCAACATGACCTCGCAGGATACCGAATCTTCAGCGATCAATTATTTCCAAGCCCAGGGGTATTCTTTCCCGGTGCTTCTCGACCCGGATGGCTCGGTCGCCCGCCAATATCAGATGCACGCTTTACCCACCTCCATTTTGATCGGGCCGGATGGCATCATCCAGAAGGTTGTTATCGGCGCAGGGATGAATGCCGGAGAACTGCAGGCCTGGCTGGATGACGTCCTTTCAGCGAAAGCGGAGGAGTGAGCCATGTTTCCGGTTATTGATCTCGGTCCCGTCGCACTTCAAGCTGCCGGCCTGTTACTGATCCTCAGCATCTGGCTTGGCTTATGGCTCACCGGTAAATTTGCCGCCCACCTGGGTACCAACGGCGATGTGATTGAAAATGGTCTGCTTTTCGGCTTTCTGGCTGGGGTCCTTGCCGCCAGAGTCGGTTTTCTGCTGAGTAATCCCGCCATCCTGCAGGACAATCCTCTCACCATCGTCTCGCTAACCCCCTCCATGCTGGATGCCAATTTCGGGATCCTGGTCGGTCTGCTGGTGGTGTTAATAATCTTCCAGCGCAAGCATTTACCCTTATGGCCCACCCTGGATACCCTCAGCCCTCTCTTCATTCTGGCTTATATAGGTTTCCAACTAGCAAACTTTGCCAACGGCAATGCTTACGGGCTGCCCACCGACCTGCCCTGGGGTGTTTTTCTCTGGAATGCAAATCGCCATCCGGTTCAAATTTACACCCTGCTGCTGACCGTCGGATTGCTGATCGGGTGGCTGGTTCGTACCCGGTTCGCCAAACAGAGCAGTTTCTACCATAGCGGCATTTTGTTCAGCCTGACCCTCGGCGGCTTGGCTCTGATCACCTTGCTCACGCAGGCATTCGTGGTGGAAAAGCGGTATCTTATTGGCGTGGACCAAATTCAATTGCTCTCTCTGGTCCTGCTGGCAGCGTGCCTTTTCCTGATTTACAAAATGGAATTTGTCCAAACAAATCTCACGAATGCTTATATCTCGATGGGAACCAACAGCAACCCCCTGGACAATCTCTTCCAAGGCAGTCAGGACATCGCC